>NZ_JBOFOC010000151.1:0-37902 GCF_051659245.1 Microbulbifer sp. | reverse complement strand
GGCCCGCTCCTACGGGGACCGGGGGAAACCATGTACAAACTCTGCGTCTATATTCCCGAAACCCACCTGGAGAAGGTGAAAACCGCACTGTTCGCCGCCGGCGTGGGCCGGATCGGCGACTACGACTGCTGTTGCTGGCAGGTGCCGGGCACCGGCCAGTTCCGCCCGCGGGCCGGCAGCCAACCGTTTATCGGCGAGATCGGGGAGGTGGAGCAGGTATCGGAATACCGGGTGGAGATGGTGTGCGCCGACGAGTTGGTGGACGCAGCGCTGGCCGCGCTGCGCGAGGCACACCCCTATGAGGAGCCGGCGTTCGACCTGTGGAAATTGGACGAGCGCTGCGGTTGATCCGTATTCCCTCCAGGGACGAACAAAGGTTCGCCTCTGCTTTTCTGCATTCGTTTACAGTTTGCGGTGGATAACGCCGCGGTGCAGGGGGTAGCCGCTCCCCTTGCGGTCCTTGAAATAGTGCTCGACGGCGCGATGCATAATTGGGAAGGCCATTTCCTCCCAGGGGATTTCATCCTCCCGGAACAGTGCCACCTCCAGTGACTCGGGCCCCGGGCCGAAATCTGTATCCATGAGCTCGCCGCGGTAGATCAGGTACAGCTGGTTGATATGCGGGATGTCGTAGACGGTATAGAGATCGTCCACGCGAATATTCGCCCGCGCCTCCTCCCAGGACTCCCGCAGTGCCCCTTCCTCACTGGTCTCGCCGTTTTCCATAAAACCCGCCGGCAGGGTCCAGAGCCCCAGGCGCGGTTCTATGGCGCGCTTGCACAGCAGTATCCGGTCGCCGAGGTAGGGAAGCACGCCGACGATGACGCGGGGGTTGATATAGTGGACGGCACCGCAGCTCCCGCACAGGTGGCGGGGGCGGTCATCGCCCTGGGGAATGGAGAAAGTGACGGCATCGCTGCCGCAATGACTGCAGAATTTCATGGCGCCAGTATAACCGCGTCCACGCCGGCCGTCAGTCTGTCGGGGGCTTGGGGATCAGCAATCGGCGGGGGCGCGAACAATCCGGCGGATCATGGGATGCCGCTGCCATCAGTGAAGTCCGCGCCCGGTATCCGCTCGCTACGTTTTCCGGGACTCCATGAAGCGATTTGTCGGCTAGAGGGTCATAACAATCCGGCCTTCAATTTTTCCTTCCCTCATGCGGTCAAAAATACTGTTGATATTGTCCATAGGCTCAGTGGTAAAGTGGGATTCCACTTTTCCTTCACCGGCAAACTCCAAGGCCTCTTCAAGGTCCGCACGGGTACCGACAATTGAGCCGCGAATGGTTTTTCGCGATAGCACCGTATCAAAGATATCGAGGTCGAAAGTGCCCGGAGGCAGGCCGTTGAGAACCATGGTGCCATGACGTCCCAGCATACCCACACCCTGTGTGAATGCACTGCCGGAAACAGCGGTAACCAACACGCCGTTGGCGCCCCCCATTTGCTTCTGCACCTCAGCTACGGGATCTGTATTTTTAGCGTTGAGGGTCAAATCCGCTCCCAGGGAACTGGCCAGTTTCAGTTTGTTATCGTCGATATCCACCGCAATCACTTTCATCCCCATGGCCTTGGCGTACTGAACGGCCATATGCCCGAGTCCGCCAATACCTGAAATCACGACAGTTTCTCCCGGCCTGCATTCGGTTTCTTTCAAGCCTTTATAAACCGTTACCCCGGCGCAGAGAATCGGGGCGGAGCTGTCGAACGCCAACCCTCTGGGCAGACGGGCGACATAATCAGCATCCGCCAGCACATACTCGGCAAAGCAGCCATTGACGGAATAACCGGTATTCAATTGCTCTCCACAGAGAGTCTCCCAACCTGTTATGCAATGGTGACAGTGCCTGCAGGCGGTGTGCAGCCAGGGTACCCCGATCCGGTCCCCCTCTTTGACAATCTTTACGCCTTCACCAACCTGAGCCACAACACCGGACCCTTCGTGCCCGGGAATAAATGGCGGATTGGGCTTGACCGGCCAATCCCCTGCCGCGGCATGCAAATCGGTATGGCAAACGCCGGAGGCTTCTATTTTGACAAGAACTTTTCCTGGAGAAACATTGGGAACCGTCACTTCCTCGATGGATAACGGTTTGCCAAACTCATGTACAACGGCAGCTTTCATAATCCTGGACATTTGGTGACCCGCCTTTTTTCTCTGATTCTGTTGGTATGGAACCTGTTCACTAGTGTCCATACAGGACACTGGAGCCCGCAGCCCTCTGTCGCAGTTCGAACGATCCGTACGGCGCTCACTGCGCTTCGTCCCGGGCGAAAACGGCCTCAGTCGCCGGGATTACACACGGGGAGTATAGATAGGCCAAACGAGGTTGAATTGAGGTACATCAATCAACAGGTCAATTACCCTGCCGACGGCCAGGAGCGAGAAAACAATGATGGGTCAGGGGGATGCTGTCGGCGCAACCTGCGATGCTTATGCCGCCTATAATGGTTTTATGGGTGTAACTACTCACTCATAGGGAAGCTGCATTGGCTTAAGCGAGCCACCCTGTAGGAGCGGCGGGGCGGCCATCCGACATGCCCGCGATCGGGTGAGCAGTTACTTATGGGTTTCATATTGTAATTGGAAGGCGACAAGTGACGATTGTAGCGGCCAATTTGATCACTTTCGGCTTTAGCGTATAGTTTGTACAGCCACCTTGTGAATTGGTGGTTTGAGCAGTGACCCTATGCTGGATGTAATCGAACACAAACTCGCCAAATTGAGCGGCCAATTGCTGGAAAAGGTACCGAAAGGCCCCGATTTACAGGGACATGCCGCGGTATTGCTGGCCCTGACCGAGGAGCCGGACCCGCAGGTCATCCTCACCCTTCGCGCCCGCCATCTCTCCACCCACTCCGGGGAAGTATCCCTGCCCGGCGGCCGCTGGGACGAAACCGATCCCTCCCTGGAGTTCACCGCTCTGCGGGAAACCGAGGAGGAAATCGGCCTTCCCGCCGGGCAGATTCGCCTGCTGGGCCCGCTGTGGTCGCGCAGCACCCGCTGGCAGGTACAGGTCACTCCCTGGGTGGGCGTGATCTCCCCCGATGTAAACCTGACCCCCAACCCCGGTGAACTGGATGCAATCTTCCGTGTGCCGCTGTCGTTCTTCCTGGCCGATCCCCGTATTCGCACCGACCGCGTCACCATCGACCAGCGCGCCGTCTACCTGCCCGCCTATCTCTACCGCGGCTACGAAATCTGGGGTTTTACCGCAGGGGTGCTGACCGAGTTCCTGGTCAAGGTACTGGACGCGCCTATAGGCCGGCGGGACGATGTGCCGCTGCGGGCACTGAATTAAGGCGGGCCGCATTGCTCTTGCCCGTAGGAGCGGCCCATGGCCGCGATCCCAATATTCAGTCAGCGCTTTCGCGGTCCCGCCGCCGGAAGCCTGTTGACCTCAAGCTTGCTTGAGGGCCTACCCTTACCGCATTGCTGTCAACCGGGTGCGTATAATGCGCGCCAGTTATTCACGAGCAGAGCCATGCCCAGACCCAAATCCGATATCGCCCTGGACCAAGTGCACTGGGGCGCACTGAAGTCCCTGTTCCCCTACCTGCTGGAATTCAAGCGCGCGGTCTCGCTGGCGCTGCTGTGCCTGGTGGGGGCCAAGGTGGCGGGGGTGGGGCTGCCGTTTCTGCTCAAGCATATTGTCGACGACCTGGACAACGCCGGCGGTGCGGCTCAGGCCGTCGCGCTGCCGCTGGGGCTGCTGCTGGCCTACGGCGCGGTGCGTTTTTCCAGCGTGCTGTTCGGCGAACTGCGCGATACGGTTTTCGGCCGCGTTACCGAGCGCGCCCAGCGCCGGGTGGGGCTGGAGGTGTTCGAGCACCTGCACAGGCTGGATATGGATTTCCACCTCAACCGCCGCACCGGCGGCCTGTCGCGGGATATCGAGCGCGGCAACGCGGGCATCGGTTTCCTGATGCGCTTTATGGTGTTCAACATAGTGCCGACACTGGTGGAAATCGCCATGGTGGTGGGGCTGTTGTGGTGGAACTACAGTGCTGCCTTCGCGCTGCTGGTGCTGGGCGCGGTGGTGGCCTATATCGGCTTTTCCGTGGTGGCCACCGAGTGGCGCACCCGCTTCGTGCGCGAGCTGAACCAGGCGGAATCCCAGAGCAGCAGCCGCGCGGTGGACAGCCTGCTCAACTACGAGACGGTGAAATATTTCGGCAACGAAGCCCACGAGGCCCGCCACTACGACCGCGAGCTGGCTTTCTGGGAGTCCGCGCGGCGCAAGAACCGCCTGTCCCTGTTCGGTCTCAATGCGGGCCAGGCGTTGATTATCGCCAGCGCCATGTGTGGCGCCATGGTGCTCGCCGCCGTCAACGTGACCCGAGGTGCGATGACGATCGGCGACTTTGTGCTGATCAACGCCATCATGATGCAGATCTTTATCCCGCTGAATTTTCTCGGTTTTGTCTACCGGGAAATGAAAGGCGCCCTGGCGAATATCGAGAAAATGTTCGCCCTGCTCACGGTGGAGCCGGCGGTAAGCGATAACCCCGATGCCCGCGAGCTGGAGGTGCGCAGCGGCCGCATCGATTTCGAGGAGGTGCACTTCGGCTACCGCGAGGATCGGAAAATTCTCCGCGGTGTCAGCTTCTCGGTGGCGCCAAGGCAGAAAGTCGCCATCGTCGGCGCCAGCGGCGCTGGCAAGTCCACCCTGTTCAAGCTGCTGTTCCGCTTTTACGACGTCAGCGATGGCCGCATCCTGATCGACGGCCGGGATATCCGCGAGGTCGACCAGCAGTCCCTGCGTCGCGCCATCGGCGTGGTGCCCCAGGACGCGGTGCTGTTCAACCAGTCGATCCTGGAAAACGTGCGCTACGGCCGCGTGAACGCCAGCGACGAGGAAGTAATGGAGGCGATACGCCACGCGCAATTGGATGACTTTATCCGGCAACTGCCGGAAGGGGTGGATACCCTGGTGGGGGAGCGCGGGCTGAAGCTCTCCGGCGGTGAGAAACAGCGGGTGGCCATCGCCCGCGCACTGCTCAAGCGGCCCCCGATCATGGTGTTCGACGAGGCCACCTCATCCCTGGACAGCCGGTCCGAGCGGGGCATTCTCGCCGCCATGGGAGAGATAGCCCGCGAGCAGACCACCCTGGTGATCGCCCACCGGTTGTCCACGGTGGTGGATGCGGATGTGATCCTGGTGATGGACCGGGGCCGTATCGTCGAGCGGGGCGCCCACGGCGAACTGCTGGCCCGGGACGGGCACTACGCGGCGCTGTGGCGGATGCAGCAGCAGGAACATGATCCGGAAATCCTGCCGTCCGCGGTGTCGTCCGCGTAGGGCACAAGGTTCGCACCATCCATCACCGCCGCTTTCTTTATAACTCAAGTTTCGGGGTTCAACTCGAGGAGCTGGAGCGGGGTGGGCCTTTCTGGGACACGGGCTAGGCGTCCCCCCCTCAATACGTCCCTGTAGGCTTGTCCGCGAGGTCCCTCTCGCAGACAGTCCCAGAAAGGCCCACCCCGCTCCAGCTTGTGCCACCGGCAGGTACCTCGAACTCCGAAACTTGAGTTGATAAAACCACAGCGCCGGACTAATGTGGCGCCGGAGTAAAGATAACGACAGGCACAATTCCTATGAAAACGCCGATGAAAACTGTACAGATTATCGCCGCACTGCTGGCGCTGATTTTTGTGAGCGCCTGCTCACCGCGGGAAAAGCAGGCGGGAAACACGGAACAGGCTGAAACCGAAGCCCGTATCGTGGAATCCGAAACGGTGCCGGTGGCTAAAAAACAGCCGGTGGAAAACGCCGACGACCGCTTCGGTATCTATGCACCGGTGGTCCTGAATGCGGACCTCTCCGATCTCTCCGACGAGCAGCGGCAGATGATCGGCCTGCTGATCGATGCCAGCAAAATCATGGACCGCCTCTTCTGGCTGCAATCCTACGGCCCTGCGGAGGAGCTGCTGTCCAGTATCGAGGACAGCCGCAAGCGCGAATTCGCCGAAATCAATTACGGCCCCTGGGACCGCCTGAACAACAACGAGCCCTTTATCGAAGGCTACGGCCCCAAGCCGCTGGGCGCGAACTTCTATCCCGCGGATATGACCAAGGCTGAATTCGAAGCCTGGAATCAGCCCGGCAAGGACGGCCTCTACTCCCTGGTGCGCCGCAACACCGAAGGCAAGCTGGAACTGGTGCCCTACAGCGACGCCTACAGGGACCAACTGACCCGCGCCGCGGAGATTCTGCGCGAGTCCGCCGGGCTGGCGGAGGACGAGGAGTTCGCCAACTACCTGCGCCTGCGCGCCGACGCCCTGGTGAGTGACAACTTCCGTCCCAGCGATATGGCCTGGATGGATATGAAGAACAATGCCATCGACGTGGTGATCGGTCCCATCGAAAACTACGAGGACCAGCTGTTCGCCTACCGCACCGCTTACGAATCCTATGTGTTGTTGAAAGACAAGGAGTGGAGCGAAAAGCTGGCTAAATTCGCCGCTTTCCTGCCGGAACTGCAAAAGGGCCTGCCGGTAGCGGAGAAGTACAAATCGGAAACACCGGGCACCGACTCCGACCTGAATGCCTACGATGTGCTCTACTACGCGGGCCACAGCAACGCCGGCTCCAAGACCATCGCCATCAACCTGCCCAACGACGAGGAGGTGCAACTGGCCAAGGGCACCCGCCGCCTGCAGTTGAAGAACGCCATGCGCGCCAAGTTCGACAAGATACTGGTGCCCATCAGCGACCTGCTGATCGCCGACGACCAGCGCAAGCACATCACCTTCCCGGCGTTCTTCTCCAACACCATGTTCCACGAGGTGGCCCACGGCCTGGGCATCAAGAAAACCGTCACCGACGGCAGCAACGTGCGCCAGGCACTCAAGGAGTCCTCCTCCGCATTGGAAGAGGGCAAGGCGGATATTCTGGGCCTGTATATGGTGACCGAGCTGCACGAGAAGGGCGAACTGGAAGATGGCGAGCTGATGGACAACTACGTCACCTTCCTCGCCAGCATCTTCCGCAGTGTGCGCTTCGGCGCCGCCAGCGCCCACGGCAAGGCCAATATGATGCGCTTTAACTTCTTCAAGGAGCAGGGCGCCTTTACCCGTGATGCTGAAACCGGCGAGTACAGTGTGGATTTCGGCAAGATGCAGGACGCGATGACCAAACTGTCGAACCTGATCCTCACCATCCAGGGCGACGGCGACTACGCCAAAGCCAAACAGCTGCTGGACAGCAAGGGCGTTGTCGGCGCCGAGCTTCAGGCCGATCTGGACCGGCTGACGGAAGCGGATATTCCGGTGGACGTGACCTTTATCCAGGGCAGGGAAGTGTTGGGCCTGAAATAGCACGAAGCTGCTGGTACGGCCCCGTCTGTGGGCCGTTGCCATTGGTCCGGCGGGTGAACAGCGCGCCCTGCTGTTCTTCCGCGAGAACGCCGGCCGTTTTCATATCGACTCCTCAGTCTTTGCACTTGCCGGGATTATTCCACCTGTGCGCCCCTGGCTCTCCTTTCCGGCCAGACGTGCTGAGCGACACAGAAGTTCCTTTCTGTCACTTCCGAAAATGACTAGTACACGATGCCGCCCGCTCCTAAACTGGCCCGCAACCAGAGGAGATCGCCGTGCAACTCGACCACAGTATCTGTTCCAGCGCCCGCCTCGCCCGCGACCGGCGGTTCGATGGGCGATTCTTTACCGCGGTGAAGACCACCCGCATCTTCTGCCGGCCCATCTGCCCCGCCCGGCCGCCACTGGAGCGCAATGTCACCTACTACGCCACCGCCGCCGAGGCGGCGAATGCGGGCTACCGGCCCTGCCTGCGTTGCCGGCCGGATGCGGCGCCGGGCAGTCCGGCCTGGGGGCTGGTATCCACCACAGTGCAGCGGGCGCTGAGGTTGATGCGCAGCGAGCGCGAGGCCCAGTCCATCGAGACGCTGGCGGACCGGCTGGGGGTCAGTGGCCGCTACCTGCGCCAGCTGTTCGCGGAGCACCTGGGGGTGAGTCCGCTGGCGGTTTGGCAGGCGGAGCGGGCGCTGTTCGCGTTCGGGCTGCTGCGGGATACCGGCCTGCCGATCTCGCGGATTGCCTACGAGTCCGGTTTCAACAGCCTGCGGCGCTTCAACGGCGTGTTCAAACAGATCTACCGGCGCACCCCCTCGGAAGTCCGCCGGGATTCGGTGGAAGGGGAGAGCGGGGCGGTCGCGGCTTCGGGAACCCGCTTTTACCTCCACTACCGGCCGCCATTCCACTGGCGGGAACTGCTGGCTTTTTTTCGCGCCCGGGCTCTCGCCGGTGTGGAGCAGGTGGAGGGTGATGTGTATCGGCGCAGCTTTGCGTTGGACGGGGTGCGCGGTGTGCTGCGGGTGCGCGACCAGGGGTCGAAAAACCGCCTGGTGGTGGAGGTCTCCGGGGAGGGCGGCGCCGCGCTCTACCTACTGAACCAGCGTTTGCGCCGGCTGTTCGATTTGGACGCGGATACCGCGGAGATCGCCACCCAACTGGCTGCGGACCCCTTGCTCGCGCGGGAGATTGCCCGCACACCGGGGGTGCGCCTCCCCGGGGCTTGGGACCCGTTCGAATACGCCCTGCGCGCCATCCTCGGCCAGCAGATCTCGGTTGCCGCCGCCACCACCATCGCCGGGCGGGTGGTGGCCCGCTACGGCGAATCCTTTGTCGGCGACTCGGGGGAGGAGCACCGGCTGTTCCCGACTCCGGAGCAACTGACGGATGCCGATTTCGACGGACTGGGGCTGACCCGCGCGAGGGCGCAGACCCTGCGCGAATTCGTCGCCGCCACCCTGGACGGCCGAGTGAATTTTGCCGAGACGGA
The DNA here is from genome assembly GCF_051659245.1 of Microbulbifer sp. Lineage (NCBI taxonomy): Bacteria > Pseudomonadati > Pseudomonadota > Gammaproteobacteria > Cellvibrionales > Microbulbiferaceae > Microbulbifer > Microbulbifer sp. Next base: position 29,096 of record NZ_JBOFOC010000151.1, on the reverse strand, counting down.
ACTGGCCGACTGGTGTGCCCGGGTCACCGCGCTGCCGGGTATCGGCGACTGGACCGCGCAGTACATCGCCATGCGCGGCCTGTCCATGCCGGACGCCTTCCCCGCATCCGACCTGGGCATCTTGCAGGCACTGGGGGAAAACGGCGAGAAGGCCAAACCGAAGCAGGCCCTGGCGCGGGCGGAGAACTGGCGGCCCTGGCGGGCCTACGCAGCGCTGCTGTTGTGGCAGTCGTTAAAGACTGGAGAGGATCAATGATCAGTTATGAAATTTACTCCACCGGATTCGGCGAGGTGGGTATAGCCGCAGACGACGAGGGTATAGTGGCGCTGGAGTTCCACAGCGACAAGCGGCCCATGCGCCTGCAGCCGGACTGGAAGCGCCAGCCATCGGAGTTGACCGACGAGGCCGCCCGGCAACTGGAGGAGTACTTTGCCGGTGAGCGGCGGGAATTCGATCTGCCGTTGAATCCACGCGGCACTGAGTTCCAGCGCAGCGTCTGGGATGAGCTGCTGCGCATTCCCTACGGGAACACGTGCAGCTACCGGGAGCAGGCGGAGGCGCTGGGCAACCTGAAGGCGATCCGAGCGGTGGCGCGGGCCAACGGCGCCAACCGCATCGCCGTGGTGATTCCCTGCCACCGGGTGATCGGTGCCGACGGCAGCCTGACCGGCTACGCCGGCGGGCTGGAGATGAAGGCGCGGCTGCTGAGCCTGGAAGGGTCCGGTTTCGTACAACAGAATCAACTGTTGTAACCCCCGGGACCGCGGAGCTCCAGCTCCGCAAGGCGGCGCAGCCGCCCCTGGGAACGCGAACTCCAACTCGGCAAGCGGGCCGCCGGGGCGAGCGCAAGCTTCATCCGCTGGCCACAACCCCCTCCGACCGCGATAATAGCGCGCTTGAATGATCGCAACGTAGGGGGCTAAATGCTATACAAACTGGGTGAAAAACAACCGCAGATGGAAGGCGAGGGGCACTATATCGCCCCGGGGGCCCAGGTAATCGGCGATGTGCAACTACTCGACCACAGCACCGTGTGGTTCAACGCGGTGGTGCGCGGCGACTGCGGCCCGATCACCATCGGTGAATACAGCAATATCCAGGACGGCGCCGTGCTGCACACTGATCCCGACGTTCGCCTTACCATCGGTCAGGGGGTGACTGTCGGTCACAAGGCGGTGCTGCACGGCTGTGAAATAGGGGACTACAGCCTGATCGGGATCAATGCGGTGGTGTTGAACGGAGCCAGGGTCGGCAGGTACTGTATTGTCGGCGCCAACGCCCTGGTCACCGAGAATACCGAGATCCCCGACTACTCCCTGGTGCTGGGCATCCCGGCCAAGGTGGTCAAAACCCTCGACGAATCCACCTTCGAATTGCTCAAGGCCAGCAGCGACTACTACGCGGACAACGGCCGGTATTTTTCCGAACAGCTCACCCCGGTTTCCGATTCCTGATGTCCGGGAGAGAAGCGGCGGCCGGGCGGCCGGTCCAACACCTTGTAAAGTCCCCCTGTATTTCCGTGTGCGCACTCAACAGCGGCGATATCTGCGAGGGCTGCTTTCGCAGCGGCCGGGAGATTAGCCGGTGGGGCACCATGTGCGACGACGAGCGCCGGCAGGTATTGCGCAGCTGTACCGAACGGGCGCGGCAGATGGGCCGCCTCTGGTAAAGAATTTTAAAAATACCCTGTAGGAGCGGGCTATGCCCGCGATCAATATTGATCGCGGGCATGGCCCGCTCCTACAAGGACATTGTCGAGAATTAAACACGAAAAACATGACCCAACCTTTTGTCCACTTAAGAGTCCACTCCGAGTTCTCCCTGATCGACGGCCTGGTGCGCATCAAACCGCTGGTGGCCCGAGCGGGGGAGCTGCAGATACCGGCGCTGGCGCTCACCGACCAGACCAATTTCTACGGCCAGATCAAGTTCTACAAGGCCTGCCTGGGTGCCGGTATCAAACCGATTACCGGCGCGGATTTCTGGCTCAGTGAGGGCGGTGAGGACAAGCCCACGCTGATCACCCTCTACGCCATGAACGGCGATGGCTACCGCAATATCACCGAGTTGATCTCCCGCGCCTGGATGGAGGGACAGTACCACGGCCAGGCCTATATCCGCCGCCAGTGGCTGAAGGAGTACAGCGCCGGCGTACTGGCCCTTTCCGGGGCCAGGTACGGCGATGTGGGCCGCGCGCTGGTGGCCGGGCGCGCCGCCCAGGCGCGGGACCTGGCCGGGGAGTGGGCGCAGGTCTTTCCAGGGCGCTACTACCTGGAACTGCAGCGCACCGGCCGTCCCGGGGACGAGGAATACCTGCACGGCGCGGTGGCCCTGGCGCAGGAGCTGCAACTGCCGGTGGTGGCCACCAATGACGTGCGCTTTCTCGACGAGAGCGAGTTCGAGGCCCACGAAGTGCGGGTATGCATTCACGAGGGCCGCGCCCTGGATGATCCCCGGCGCGAGCGTCGCTATTCCCCGCAGCAGTATTTCCGCACCCCGGAGGAAATGTGGGAACTGTTCAGCGACATCCCCGAGGCGCTGCACAACACCGTGGAAATCGCCAGGCGCTGTACCTCGCCGATCCAACTGGGCAAGTATTTCCTGCCAGAGTACCCGATTCCCGAGGGCATGACCGAAAACCAGTTCTTCGAGAAGGTTTCCTTCGATGGCCTGGAGCGGCGCCTGGAGAAAATTCTCGACAAGTCCGCGCCGGATTACGCTTCGCGGCGCAAGGTCTACGAGGACCGCCTGCGCTTCGAACTGGACATCATTATCCAGATGGGCTTCCCGGGCTACTTCCTGATCGTGATGGACTTTATCCAGTGGGCCAAGGAACACGGCATCCCGGTGGGGCCGGGGCGGGGTTCCGGCGCCGGCTCGCTGGTGGCCTATTCCCTGGATATCACCGACTTGGACCCGCTGCAGTACGACCTGCTGTTCGAGCGCTTCCTCAACCCGGAGCGGGTCTCCATGCCCGACTTCGACGTGGACTTCTGCATGGAGAAGCGCGACCGGGTGATCGGCTATGTGGCCGACAACTACGGCCGCCAGGCGGTGAGCCAGATCATCACCTTCGGCACCATGGCCGCCAAGGCAGTGGTGCGCGACGTGGCGCGGGTGCAGGGCAAATCCTACGGTCTCGCCGACAAGCTGTCGAAAATGATCCCGCCGGATGTGGGAATGACCCTGCAGAAGGCGTTCGACCAGGAAGAAATCCTGCGCGAATTCCTGGAAAGCGACGAAGAGGCCCAGGAAATCTGGGAGATGGCGGTGCAGCTGGAAGGTGTTGCGCGCAACGTGGGCAAGCACGCCGGCGGCGTGGTGATCGCCCCCACCAAGCTCACGGATTTCGCGCCGCTCTATTGCGACGAGTCCGGCGGCGGCCTGGTGACCCAGTTCGACAAGAACGACGTGGAAGACGCCGGCCTGGTGAAGTTCGACTTCCTCGGCCTGCGCACCCTCACCATCATCGACTGGGCCAAGCGCATGGTGGACGAGCAGCGCGCGCGCGAAGGGCTCGAACCGCTGGATATCGTCGCGCTGCCGCTGGACGACGCACCCACCTTCAAAATGCTGAAAAAGGCCGAGACCACCGCGGTATTCCAGCTGGAATCCCGCGGCATGAAGGATCTGATCAAGCGCCTGCAGCCGGATAACCTGGAGGACATGATCGCCCTGGTGGCCCTGTTCCGCCCGGGCCCGCTGCAATCCGGGATGGTGGACGACTTTATCAACCGGAAACACGGCCGCGCCCAGGTGGCTTACCCGGACGCAAAATACCAGCACGAGAAACTGAAGCCGATCCTGGAGCCCACCTACGGGGTTATCGTCTACCAGGAACAGGTGATGCAGATCGCCCAGGAACTGGCCGGTTACACCCTCGGCGGCGCCGACCTGCTGCGCCGGGCCATGGGCAAGAAAAAGCCCGAGGAGATGGCCAAGCAGCGGGAGATCTTTGAAAGCGGCGCGAAAGAGCAGGGCGTGGACCCGGAGCTGGCGATCAAGATCTTCGACCTGGTGGAGAAGTTCGCCGGTTACGGCTTTAACAAATCCCACTCCGCCGCCTACGCGCTGGTGTCCTACCAGACCGCCTGGCTCAAGGCCCACTACCCGGCGCAGTTTATGGCCGCCACCATGTCCTCGGATATGGACAAGACCGACAAGGTGGTAACCTTTATCGAAGAGTGCCGGGCCATGAAGCTGGAACTGGTGCCGCCGGACGTGAACCTGGGCAGCTACCAGTTCTCGGTGGATATCGACAACCGCATCATCTACGGCCTGGGCGCCATCAAGGGCCTGGGCGAGGGGCCGGTGGAAAATATCATCGCGGTGCGCAAAGAGGGCGGGCCCTTTACCGACCTGTTCGACTTCTGCTCCCGCATCGACCCGCGCAAGGTGAACAAGCGCGCCCTGGAGGCGCTGGTGCGCTCCGGCGCGTTGGACGGCATCGGCCCCAGCGCCGACGGCGACGACGGCCTGAACTATTCCCGCGCGGTGCTGTTCAACGCGGTGGACGAGGCGGTCAAGGCCGCGGAACAGCAGGCGGCGAATGCCAGCGCCGGGATGATGGACCTGTTTGGCGAAGTAGTACCCTCCGCGGCGGAGGGGGACGTCTACGCCGAGTTCCGCCGCGCGCGGCCCTGGAGCATTCGCGAGCGCTTGGAGGGAGAGAAGAACACCCTCGGTCTCTACCTCACCGGCCATCCCATCGATGAATATGAAGAGGAACTGCAACACCTGGTCAAGGCGCGTATCGCCGACCTGAAACCGGGCCGGGAAGCGCAAAAGGTGGCGGGCCTGGTGGTGGCCATGCGGGTAATGAAAACCAAACGCGGCGACTCCATGGCCATAGTGACCCTGGACGACAGGAGTGCCCGCCTGGAAGCGGCGGTGTTCAGCGAGGCTTTTGGCGAGCATCGGGAGAAGCTCGCCAAGGACTCCCTGCTGGTACTGGATGGCCCCGTATCCCACGACGATTACAGCGGCGGCCTCAAGATGACCGTCAACAATGTGTCCACGCTGGATGAGTTGCGCCAGGGCAGCGTGACCGGCGTGTGTTTGCAACTGGACAGCGCCACCGCGCCGAGGGGGCTGGCCAGGCGGCTGGCCGCCTGCCTGCGGCCCTATACCAACGGTCCCGGCAGTAACTGCTGCGTCAACCTGGAAGTGGCGCGCAGCGATGCCCGCGGCACCTATCGGCTGCCAAGGGATTGGAATGTGGAGCCCAACGACCAGTTGGTGCAGTCATTGCGTGAACTGCTCGGTCGACAGCGGGTGGTGCTCAATTACAGTGAGCGGCGCTAGTGTGGTGTCATACTAACAGGCTCGACTAGCTGGTTCTATCCCGGTAAGCTAGCCGCCATTTTTATACGACCGTTTTCGCGGCCGAATGCAACTTGGCGGCAGGCGAGAATTTTGCGGGTGGCACTGGTGTGACGCTCTAGGCATTATCGGAATAGATTTCAAGGCGCGGATTTCATGAATTTCAATTTTCTCGAATTTGAGCAGCCGATTGCTGAACTGGAAAGCAAGATAAAAGAGCTGCAGCATGTGGGCGACGACAACGAGCTGAATATCGCCGACGAAGTGACCCGCCTGCGGGAAAAGAGCGAAAAACTCACCGAGTCCATCTACGCGGACCTCACCCCCTGGCAAGTGGTGCAGGTGGCGCGCCATCCCCAGCGCCCCTATTCCCAGGACTATATCAAGCGTATCTTTACCGACTGGGACGAACTCCACGGCGACCGCCACTTCGGCGACGACAAGGCGATCATCGCCGGTATCGCGCGCCTGGACGGCGTGCCGGTGGCGGTGATCGGCGAAGAGAAGGGCCGCACCGTGAACGACAAGGTGGCGCGCAACTTCGGCATGCCAAAGCCGGAGGGCTACCGCAAGGCCCTGCGCATCATGCAGATGGCGGAGCGCTTCAAACTGCCGGTGCTCACCCTGATCGACACCCCCGGGGCTTACCCGGGCATCGACAGCGAGGAGCGCGGCATCAGCGAGGCCATCGCCCAGAACCTGGCGGTGATGTCGCGCCTGCGCACCCCGATCATCTGCACCGTGATCGGCGAGGGTTCCTCCGGCGGCGCCCTGGCCATCGGCGTCGGCGATCAGCTGAATATGCTGCAGTACTCCACCTATTTCGTGATCTCCCCTGAAGGCTGCGCCAACATCATTTGGAAGACCGTGGAAAAAGCGCCGTTGGCGGCAGAGGCCATGGGCGTAACCTCCAGCGTGCTGGAGGAGCTGGGTATCGTGGACGAGACCATCCCGGAACCCCTGGGCGGCGCCCACCGGGACCCGGATACCATAGCCGCGCGCCTGAAGGAACGCCTGTCCGCACAGGTGGAGCAATTGCGCAATGTCCCCATCGACGAACTGCTGGAGAAACGCTACCAGCGGTTGATGAGCTACGGCAATATCGCCTCCTGATACCTCCAGTGGCCTGTATGGTACTAAATAGTAATACCAGCGGGCTGCTAAGCGGCCAGATGCAAGGCGCACTTGCGCCGGCGTAGTCATTCTACGTCAAGCAAGTGCAACGCCGCAGATGGCTGCTTAGCGGCCCGCCCGAAGGGAGCCCCCCCCTCTTCACCAATCGAGAGGGCCCACAGCGGCGTTGCAGCTCTTGAAAATGGAATGACCATTCCCTGCGAGCTGCGCCTAACTGTGAACAATCTGGGGGGCTCTGGTATCACTATTTAGTACCATACAGGACACTAGATCCCAATTGAAAAACCCCGATTATTTTTTTGATCAAAGTCTGACTGAGCAGAGACAGGGGCAAATCTTGTGCTCATCCTGTGGGAGCCAGCTCCGCCGGCGAATGTCCAGGCGCGGCAATTCGCCTGCCAGGCAGGCTCCCACAGAGCCGGGTGGGTCGGGAGTTATCGGAGAGCGATCAGATTTCGATACCGCGCTCCCGCAGCATATCGAGGAATTGATCTTCATCCAGGATGGGAATATCCAGCTCCCGCGCCTTGTTCATTTTTGAACCGGCGCCGGGGCCGGCAACCACACTGGCGGTGTTGGCGGACACACTGCCGGCCACCTTGGCGCCGAGGCGCTGCAGATAATCCTTGGCCTCGCTGCGGGACAGGGTCTCCAGTTTGCCGGTGAGCACCCAGGTCTGGCCGGCAAGCGGCTGCTCTTCGCCGCCCCGCTCTTCCGGTTCCCAGTGTACTCCCGCCTGGCGCAGCGCCTCTATCTCCTCCTGGGCGTGGGCCTGCTGGAAGAATTCCGCCACAAAGTGCGCCACCACCGGGCCCACGTCCTCCACCTGCTGCAATTCCTCCTCATCCGCCCGCGCCAGGGGATCCAGGTCGCCGAAGTGCCGCGCCAGGTTGCGCGCGGTGGCCTCGCCCACTTCGCGAATGCCCAGGGCGTAGAGGAACTTGGGCAGGGTGGTGGCCTTGCTGCGCTCCAGGGCGTCGAGCAGGTTCTGCGCGGACTTCTGCCCCATGCGCGGCAGTTCCGCCAGTTGCTCCAGCGACAGGTGATAGAGGCCAGACACCGAGTGCAGCAGCCCGCCCTCCACCAACTGGTCCACCAGCTTGTCGCCGAGGCCGTCGATATCCATGGCCTTGCGCGAGGCGAAGTGCTTGATCGCCTGCTTCCGCTGGGCGCTGCAGATCAGGCCGCCACTGCACCGCGTCACCGCTTCCCCGGGAGTGGACTCCACCGGCGAATCGCACACCGGGCAGTGGGTGGGGAATTCGATTGCGCGGGCGTCTTTCGGGCGCCGGCTCTCCACCACGGAAACCACCTGGGGAATCACATCGCCGGCGCGGCGGATCACTACCGTGTCGCCGATCATCACCCCCAGGCGCTCTATCTCGTCGCGGTTGTGCAGGGTGGCGTTGGAGACGGTGACACCGCCGACGAACACCGGCTTGAGGCGCGCCACCGGGGTCACCGCACCGGTGCGCCCCACCTGGAATTCCACGTCCAGCAGCTCGGTCATTTCCTCCTGGGCGGGAAACTTGTAGGCCATGGCCCATCGGGGCGCGCGGGCGACGAAGCCGAGACGTCTTTGCAGGCCGATATCGTTGACTTTGAAGACGATGCCGTCGATATCGTAGGCCAGCTGTTCGCGCTTCTCCGCCAGCTTCTTGTAGTAGTCGATGCAGCCCTGGATATCCTTCGCCGCAGCCATTTCACTGTTGATGCGGAAGCCCCAGCGGTTGAGCTGCTGCAGTATCTCCGTGTGCCGGCCCGGCAGCGCGGCGCCCTCCACCAGGCCCACGCCGTAGGCGCACAGCTCCAGTGGTCGCTGGGCGGTAATGCGCGAGTCCAGTTGCCGCAGGCTGCCGGCGGCGGCGTTGCGCGGGTTGACGAAGGTTTTCTCTCCCGCCTTCGCCGCCTCGTCGTTCAGTCTGGCAAAGCCGTCCCGGGGCATATAGATCTCGCCGCGCACTTCCAGCAACTCTGGCACCTTGTGGAGCACACCGTTTTCCATCAGCCGCAGGGGCACGGAGCCGACGGTGCGCACATTCCGCGTGATGTCCTCGCCGGTGGTACCGTCGCCGCGGGTGGCCGCGCGCTCCAGTACGCCGTCGCGGTACATCAGGCTGATGGCGATGCCGTCCAGCTTGGGCTCGCAGGCGTACTCCACCGGATTCCCGGTGTTCAGGCGATCGCGCACCCGGCGGTCGAATTCGAGCAGCTCCTCCTCGTCGAAGGCGTTGTCCAGAGAGAGCATGGGCACCGCGTGGCGCACCTCGGCGAAGGCGGTGAGCGGCTCGGCGCCCACCCGCTGGGTGGGGGAATCCGCGGTGGCCAGTTGCGGGTATTCCCTTTCCAGTTCCTGCAGCTCGCGCAGGCGGCGGTCGTACTCCGCGTCCGGCAGCTCCGGGTTGTCCAGCACATAGTATTGGTAATTGGCGCGCTGGAGGGTTTCGCGGAGCTCCTGTGCGCGCTGATGTTTTTCAGAAGGAATTTTTTTAGTCATTGTGGTTTTGCACAAACAGGAAATTCTTGCCGAAGAATGGGATTTTACATTGTAGGAGCGGCGGGGCGGCCATCCGCCCATGGCCGCGATCGGCACAAGCTACGAAGCAAATCCGATCGCGGCCATGGGCCGCTCCTACAGGGCGGGCCTGGGTTACGCCTGCGCTCTGGCCAGCGCCTTGCGGCGCTGGTACTCCATCACCCGCTGGCGGTAGTGCTCGGCGGTCTGGGCGGTGAATACGCTGCGGTTTTCGTCCTTGAGTTCGCCACCCAACTGCCCGGCAATCTGGCGCGAGGTGGAGAGCAGGATTTCGAACGCCTTGATCGCTTCGCCCTCGATGGGCAGGGCCAGGAACAGGCTGACCCCGGGGCTGGTGAATTCCTCCATCTGGGTGAGGTCGAAGGTGCCGGGCACCACCATATTGGCGAGGCTGAAAATCACCGGGCCGTCCGCTCCGCCGCCGGCGTGGTAGTGGAAAATATTCATGTCGCCGAAGCGCATCCCCGCCGCCAGCAGCACCCGCAGCAGGTCGTTGCCCTCGAAGCGATCGCCCTCCCGCGCCATGATGTTGATAATCAGTACTTCTTCCACCGGGGATTTCTCCCGGTGTTTTTTCTTCGGCTTGTCCGCCGCTTTTTCCGCCTTGCGCGGCCTTTCCGTGGGCGGCGGCGCCTCCGCGGGCGGCGGCGCCGTCTCTTCCGCTGCGGGCGTGTCGTTCAGCGCCTCCAGGCTAGCGGATTCGTCCAGTGCCGGCTCGCGGCGCGTCTCGTCCCCCACCGACTCCATCAGCGTGGGCACCTGCTCTTCCAGGTTCAGGGATGCCTGCTCCGGCTCCCCGGGTTCTTCACTGTGGGGGCCGCCGTCGGCCAGGGGTTTGCGGGAGGACTGGAAAGTCTCCTGCACCAGGCGATTCACCTGCAGGGCTTCCTCCAGGGCGCGGCGCTGCACCACGCGCACCTGGCCCGGCAGCTCCGCGGCGATCTGCCGGCGCCTGGCCTCCTCCTCCGGATCCAGGTATTCCTCTTCGCCCTCTGCGGAAGCGTCTTTGCCCACACTGCGCGGCGGCGACGGCACTTCTTCGTCGCCGTAGGTGTCCCGCTGCATGGCCCGGGACAGGTCGCGGGAAACCTTCATCGCCGCGCGCTGCTTTTTTATCGCCCGCCGCACACCGTCCAGTATTGCGAGAAACAACACCAGTGCGAGAATTGTAATCAGCCAGTTACCCATTGAACCTCTCTTTTACGCCTCCTTACGCGGATGCCAGTTCGGCCGCCTCTTCCACATCCACGGATACCAGGCGGGATACGCCCGGTTCGTGCATGGTGACTCCCAGCAACTGGTGAGCCATCTCCATGGCAATTTTGTTGTGGGTAATATAGATAAATTGCACATGCTCCGACATTTCCTGCACCATTCGCGCGTAGCGGCCCACGTTGGCGTCGTCCAGCGGCGCATCCACCTCGTCCAGCATACAGAAGGGTGCCGGGTTCAGGCGGAAGATGGAAAACACCAGCGCGATGGCGGTGAGCGCCTTTTCCCCACCTGAGAGCAGGTGGATGGTGCTGTTGCGCTTGCCCGGGGGGCGCGCCATGATCGCAATGCCCGTATCCAGCAGGTCCTCGCCGGTCAACTCCAGGTAGGCGTGGCCGCCGCCGAACACTTTCGGGAAGAGTTCCTGCAGGCCGCTGTTGACCTGGTCGAAAGTCTCCTTGAAGCGGGTGCGGGTCTCCCGGTCGATTTTCTTGATGGCGTTTTCCAGGGTTTCCAGCGCGTCGGTGAGGTCGCCGTACTGGCGGTCCAGATAGTTCTTGCGCTCGGATTCCTGTTTGTATTCGTCGATCGCCGCCAGGTTGATCGGTCCCAGGCGCGAGATGCGCGCGGCGACCAGTTCCAGGTCCTGTTGTACGGATTCGATGGTCAGTTCGTCCGGGAGTTCCTCCAGCAGTTGCTCCACCTCGAAGTCGGTCTCACGCAACTGCTCCACCAGGCCGTTGCGCTGTACCTCTAAAGTCTGCTCGGCCAGGCGCTCCTGTTCCAGCTGTGCGCGCACCCCCTGCAGGGCGGACTCCACCTTGTGGCGTTCCTGTTCCCGCTCGCGCAGGCCGCTCTCCACTTCTTCCAGTTTTTTGCGCGCCTCGCCCAGTTCCGCCTCCACTTCCAGGCGCTCGGCCAGTTTTTCCTCCAGCTCGGCCCGAAAGTCCTGGGACGGGTCCTGGGTTTCGGCCATCTGTTCCTGCAGCAGTTCGCGGCGACTGCGCAGGCGCTCCAGCTGCTCGCGCATCACCTGCAGGGTGCGCTCCAGGGATATCATCTGGGTGCGCACCGACTGCTCGCGCATGGCCAGCTCGTGGGCGCGGTCCTTGTCCTCGCGGGCGCGCTGGCGCGCCGCATCCAGGGCCTCGCGCAGTTCATCGCGCGCAGACAATAGCGTTTCGCGGCGGTCGGTGTCGTCGCTCATGGCCTCCACCGCCTCCTGCAACAGCAGCCGCGCTTCCGACAGGGATTCACCCTCCAGCTCCAACTGCTCGCGAACTTCGGCAATCTCCTGCTCCACGCGGGTGCGGCGCTCGTCCATCTGCTCGGCGCGGGCGCGGCGGGCGGACAGCTGGCTGCGCAGTTCCGCCTCGCGGCGGCTGAACTGCTCCACCTCGTTGCGCGACTGCTCGATACCGCTCTCCAGCTCCACCGCCCGGCGGCGCAGCGCCTCGCGCTCTTCCGCCTGCTTCTCGATCTGCTCCTCGCAGGCGGCGATGGAGGCTTCCAGCTCCTCCAGTTCCTGCTTGCGCGCCAGCACACCGGCCTCGGCGTCGGTAGCGCGGCTGACCCGCAGCCAGTTGGGGCCGAGCCAGAGACCGTCCTTGGTGACTATGGATTCGTGGGCCTGCAATCGGGCCCGACTGGAAAGCGCCGCATTCAGGTCTTCCGCAGTGTAGATGCCGGACAGGATACCGGTCAGGGATTGCGGGCCTTTTTCAACCTGCACCACATCCGCCAGCGCCGGCAGGCTGCCGCCAGTGGCGGGGCTGACGCCGGCGCCGTCGATAAACACTGCCTGGCCGCTCTCCAGGGTGGGGAGGCCCTCACTGAGGCTCTCGAGCTGATCGACACAGACTGCCTGCAGTTGGGCACCGAGTACCGTTTCCACGGCCTTTTCCCAGCCGGGGCTGGCGCTGATCTGGTCCGCGAGGCGCGGCCTGTCGGCGAGCGCCTGCTGCTGCAGCCAGTTCTCCACCGCTTTGCCCTGCCCCAGCGCCGCCTGCTGCAGCGCTTCCAGGGAGGCCTGGCGGCCGCGGCTGGTCTGCAACTGCAGGCGCAGCTGGTCCAGCCCGGAGGCGATATCGCTCTCGCGGCCGCGCAGCTCAGCGAGGGATTCATTTTTCTCGGTGACCGCTTCGCGGCGCTCGCCCACCTGCAGCTCCAGTTCGGCGAGCTGTTCGTTCAGTTGCTCGAATTCGCCGTCGTCGCCGCTATCCCTGAGGCCCGTCTGCTCCGCCTGCAGTTTGTTGACGCGCTCTTGCAGCCGTTGGCGGGAGGTCTCCAGGTGTTGGATGCGGGATTGCTGCACTTCCGCCTTCTGCCGCGAGCCGGAAGCGCCCTGGTTGAACTGGTCCCACTCGCTCTGCCAGTCGCGCATGGCGTCTTCGGCGCTCAGCAGCGCCTGGGCGGACTCCTCCTCGGCGGCCTGGACCATCTCCAGGTCCGGCACGATCACTTCCAGTTCGGCCTCGAACTGGGCGGCCTTTTCCCGGTCCGCCTCCAGTCCGGTCTCCGCCTCGCGGTATTCCTGTTCGTTCTGCTGGATATCCGACTGCAGGCGGGTGTTGCGCTCGCGGGCGTGGGCGATGCTCTGCTCCAGGCGCGCGATATCCGCGCCCACGGCGTAGAAGCGGCCCTGCACCTCGTTGAAGCTGTCGGACAGCTCGTGATAGCCCACGCGCTTCTGTTCGATATCGGTGTCGCAGCTGACCTGGCGGGTCACCAGCTCTTCCACGGTGAGTTCCAGCTCGCCGATCTGCTGCTGCTTGGCCCGGGACTGGTCGTTCAGGTCGCGGTACTTCAGCGCCTGCAGGTGGGCCTTGTGGCTGCGCTCTTCCTCTTTGAAGCGGCTGTACTTTTCAGCCGCGGCCGCCTGGCGCTCCAGGCGTGCCAGTTGGCGGTCCAGTTCATCGCGGATATCGGTCAGGCGCTCCAGGTTCTCCTTGGTGCGGCGCATGCGGTTTTCGGTATCGCGACGGCGCTCCTTGTACTTGGAGATACCGGCGGCCTCCTCGATGAATACGCGCAGCTCTTCCGGCTTGGCCTCGATCAGTTTGGAGATCATGCCCTGTTCGATAATCGCGTAGCTGCGCGGGCCCAGGCCGGTACCCAGGAACAGGTCGGTCACGTCGCGGCGGCGGCACTTGTCGCCGTTCAGGTAGTAGTTGTTCTGGCCGTCCCGGGTCACCTTGCGCTTGACCGAGACCTCGGCGAAGGCGGCGTAGGCGCCTTGCAGCTTGCCTTGTGAGTTGTCGAACACCAGTTCGATGGAGGCCTGGCCCACCGGCTTGCGACCGCTGGAGCCATTGAAGATCACGTCGGTCATGGAGTCGCCGCGCAGGTTCTTCGCGGACGATTCGCCCATCACCCAGCGCACCGCGTCGATGATATTGGACTTGCCACAACCATTGGGGCCGACCACGGCGCTGAGGTTGGAGGGAAAGTAGACCGTGGTCGGGTCAACAAAGGACTTGAAACCCGCAAGCTTGATGCACTTCAGACGCATGTATTGTTAACTCGGTATTTGTTCTATGCCGGCGAGCGGTGGCCGCACCAAATGCGCGATTGTACATGGCGCCGGCCGTGGTTTCAGCGCATATTTCACAGGCTGGGAACGCGGAGCCCCGGGGCTCAAGAGGGGCTGCAGGTTCCCGGGAGCGCCCGGTTCGAAGACCGGGGTTCGCAGAATTGTGGTAGGAGCGGCCCATGGCCGCGATCGATGGTGGGCAAAACCACGGATAGTTCGCGGCCCTGGACCGCTCCCGGCCGGACCGCTCCTACAGCTGGTCGTCGATGGTGATGGAAACCGGCTCACCCCACTCGGCCTTGGGCAGAGATTCCACCGCGCCCTGCCAGTCCCCCGGCGCTGGTCTCGCGTCGCCGTTGACGGCCAGCCGCGCCACCAGCTGCACTGAATCCGCACCCTTCAGGGAGCGCCCCGGCATCATCGCGCGGGATTCATCCAGCACCACCTCGGCGGGCAGTTGGCCCGCCGTGAGCTTGACGATGGCCAGCGGCATGGGACTGTCGGCGCCGCGGGCGTAGATGAATACCGGGGTGGCGGGCTCGGCGGAAACCCCTGCGCCCAGCCCCACCTGCACGCGAATCGCCGGGCCGTCGGCAGCCGGGGCGCCGGCCTTGGCCGCCACCGGCTCACCCTTTTCCGCCAGCGCGGCCTCGGCCCGGGCCACTCCGGCGGCCAGCGCCTGTGCCGCCGTAGAATCTGGCGAGGTCTGGTCCAGCGCACGCTGCCAGTAGTCCCGCGCCGCCCGGTATTCGTCCCGGTCGAAGGCGGCAATCCCCGCCAGGCCAAGCGCGGTGCCGTTGCCCGGCTGCACCTGCAGCACCTCGTGCACCAACTCCCGCACCTCTTCGGTGATCCTGGAACCGCCGGCGAGGAACAGCGCCTGCGCCAGTTCCGCCTTGACCCCCACCGCCTGGGGCTCGCTGGCCACTATCGCGCGATACTCGGTCACTGCGCCGGGCAGGTCACCGCTTACCAGCAGGCGCTGCGCCAGCACATAGCGGCCGGTAAGGTCTTCCGGGTGGGCTCGTGCGCGCTCGCGCAACTGGCGGGTAATCCGCGTCTCGGTCTGCTCGTCGGAGAGCCCCTGCTGGCTGGCGACGACATCCCGGTACAGGGCCAGGTCGCCGTGGCGGTCGGAGAGAGCATAGAGCCCCAGCGCCAGCAGTGGCAGCAGCGCCGCCAGGCCGATCAGCAGACCGCGGCCGCCGCCGGAGGCGGCCTTCGCACCAGCGGACTCCTCCGCCGAGAGCAGGTTACGCGCCATCTCCGCCTCCAGTTGCGCATACTGCTGCCGATCGATCGAGCCGCTGTCCAGGGCGGATTGCAGTTCCGCGCGCTGTTCGCGATACAGGGCCGCCAGCGCCGCGCGCTTGTCGGCGGCCTGCCGGGGGCCAACGCCGCGCAGCGCCGGCCACAGAATTACAAAGGCCAGCGGCAGAATCAGCAGCGCCAGGCCCAGCCAGAGTTCAGTCATCTTGTCGCTTCCCGCCGCTCTCGTCTTCCCCCAGCAGCTGCCGCAGCCGCCGGTGTTCGTCTTCGCTCAATTCGCCGCTGGCGTCCTCCTGGCGCGCGCCGGAGCCGCTGCGCGAGCGCGCAACGATCACTATCAGCACCAGCAGCCCGATGGCCGCAAACACCCCCGGCGCCAGCCACAGGACCAGCGTATTGCGCTGCAGCGGGGGGCGGTAGAGCACAAAATCCCCATAGCGGGCCACCATGTAGTCGGATATTTCCCGATCGGTGAAGCCCTCTTCCAGCAACCGGCGGATCTCCCGGCGCAGATCCCCCGCCACCGGGGAATCGGAACCCGCCAGGTTCTGGTTCTGGCACTTGGGGCAGCGCATCTCCTCGATCAGCACTTCATAGCGCGCCTGCAGCTCCGGCGTGGACAGCTGCTCCACCTCCACTGCCGCCAGCGCGGCGAGGGACAGGCAGGCACACAGTGCCGCGGCAATCAGGGCTCGACAGCTTGTCTGTCTCACGGGGGTCTCCGGCGGAAATTTGCGCGATTATAGCAGCGCCACCGGACGGGGCACACGCCCCGATGTCTCCGGGAAGGTGGCTTAACTTATTGAAAGACAAAAATTTTTTCACCGGAGGCGTTGACGGGCAAAAAAATATCATTAAGATACGCAGCTCCTGACGCGGGGTGGTTAGCTCAGTTGGGAGAGCGGCGGCCTTACAAGCCGTAGGTCACAGGTTCGACCCCTGTACCACCCACCACTTTCCTTTCACCTGCCGAGCAGGTTTTCACAAGGGAAGCAGGGATCGCGGACCGGTAGTTCAGTTGGTTAGAATGCCGGCCTGTCACGCCGGAGGTCGCGGGTTCGAGTCCCGTCCGGTCCGCCATATACAAAAAAACCCATCTCGCAAGAGAGGGGCTTTTTTGTATATGGCGGACCGGTGGACGACAAAATTGTTCAGGAACAATTTTGGACGCCGAAGGCGTCCGAAGGGTGAGCGTCATAGATGCGCTCATCAGTCCCATCCTGGTCCAAGTAAAAACAAGAACCGTTCAAAGCAACCTTTCCATCCAGGTAATTTAAGCGTGTCCATTTATCCGGTTTGACTCTTCAATCCACTGCTGCTGGAACCCCATATCCTTAAAATATCCTATGAACACATTCATCAACCTTTCCATCCAATGCTCCAAGTCAGACGTACCGGCGACTTCAACACCACCTTTCTGATCGTCAACAGCACAATCCGTCATCTCCCAGAAAAACCGGGTTAACTCAACTGCCTCATCTACAGTTGAAATATCCTTTTCCCCAGCCAGAACACGAGCGGCCAAGGAATTTTTGAGCTTGTTTGCATAGTGCAAAGCAACTTCTTGAGCAGGCTTTAAATGGTCGGAAAATTTCATCATGCTTTAAACGCCTCAAGTTCCAAGCCTTTCATCACAGCCATACGCTGCGAAACAAATCTTAACTTCTCTATCAGCTGTGAAATCGTCATTCTTTCTGTAACCACAAGCAAATAGTGCTCGTCGTTATCAGGGTCAACCTCAAATGCCAATCCCCTTGGAATCACAACGCTATCCTCCAGAATCCAATAGGCCACATTGATCTTGGTACCCTCATCCTGAAACTTACCGAGAAGGTCCAAAGTAAACTTTGTTTGGTTAAAAGTGCTTGCAAATGAAAGACCATGATTTTTGCTAGGCAAAACCCAATTTGGATCAGACTCAGAGAGTTTATAGTCGCCCTCTTTGATCCCACCTTTTTCCTTATCATCACCAAAGATAACCTTCTTCTTGCCTAGAGAATCCGTTTTGTAAAGGGTCGAAGAGTGAGGATCGATCACCGTCCTGAACATCACATTTGGGCTAGAGGACTTCGATTCCTCATACCTTTTTATTAGCTCTCCAATCTTCTCTTCTATTGAAACTAGCGTTTTCAACTGATTCTGAAATACATATTGCTTCTTCTTTTTTCCCACACTTCCCTCCTTAAAACTGGGAATCGTCCTTCACAGAATCATACTTATAAAAGTTATCCGCCAACATTAACACATCCGAAGTTATAACTACCACCCACTTCTAAACCTCCAATTTGTACATCAGTGCCAATAGGGAAGCCCCTGCCCCAAGCACAATCAAAACCCCAGGCAACCCCGCCAAATTCGCCAGCATCTTGATCCCATCGGAACCGAGGTAAGTGGCGCTACACCAGCCCACAATCCCAATCACACCGGCCCACAGCAGCTTGATCCCAAACGGCGATCCCATATGCTCGGCGGTGACCGAGCGCATGCAGAGCCCGCCTATCGCATCCGTATTGGAATCCGTTGCAGTAATAAAAGAGATAAAACAGGCGAAGATAAAAAACAGGCTGAGCACAATGCTGCCGGGCAGATAACTGAACAGCTGGTAGGCCATAGCTGCCAGTCCCTCGCTCCGATAGACACCGTACATGGCACCGCCATTCTGGATATCGAAATACAGCGCGGAGAGTCCAAAGGTGGAAAACCATAAAAAGCCAAAAATGGACGGCAGCAGCAAATTGACCAGAATAAACTGCCGCACTGTGTAACCCCGGGCTATCTTGCCCAGAAACAGGCAGGACAACGGCGCCCAGGCAAACCAACTGGCGAAGAAGGCAGTGGTCCACCAGCCGGACCAGCGGCTGGATGCGGGCTCATTGAAAAGCAGGTGACGCGGGATAAAGCCGGTCAGGTATTCGGCCAGGGATTGGCTGCCCAGTTTGATGATAAAGATACTGGGCCCCACAACCAGTACATACAGCATCAGCAATACGAACAACACAGTATTGATACGGGCCAGCACCTGTATACCCTGGCGCAGGCCGCTGGCAGCGGAGAGCAGTGCGACGGCGACGATAAACGCCGCCGTAGCGGCGTAAACCTGCGGAGACTTGGGGGTGCTGAACAGGACCTGGAAGCCGTCGCCGATTAGCAGCAGGCCGGCACTCAGCACCGCGGACATGCCCACCACCACGGCGAACAGTACCAGTGCGTCGATACCCTGTGCAGTCTTCTCTCCCAAGCGATCTCCCAGCAAGGGCCGCAACAGGGAACCCACGGAAAAGCTGTGGCCGCAATTATAGAAAGCCAGCGCGAAGGCCAGAGCGGCGACGGTATAGATGGCGTAGGGCGCCAAAGTCCAGTGTACGAACACACTGGACATAGCGAAGCGCATCGCCTCTGCGCCGCCCGATTCAACGCCGGAAAAGGGTGGCGGCTCATGGAGGTGTACCACCGGTTCCGCCACCGCCCAGAAGAGGATGCCCATGGCGATGACTGTGGTGAGGGATACCGAAAACCAGCGAAAAGGAGAATAGATGGGCTCAGCGCCCTCCCCGCCGATACGCACTCGCCCGAGGGGTGAGAAGAAAATATAAATACACAGGGCGAGCAGCGCCAGGGCGCCGTAGAGAAACAGGAAGGAAAAGTTTTCGATTATCGCTGCGTTGACGGCGGAAGTGAGCTGGATAAAGTTTTGTTTATCCACCGCGGTGGCTGCCAGCACTGCCAGGATGCCGACCAGCGCGGGCCAGAAGGTAATGGGCTTCAAATGCCCTATCGTTTTGCGAAAATAAAGAAAGCCAGTATCACTATCCACTATAGCCCGCGCTTGCTGTTATTGATGTGATTGCCTGCAGTAAAAGTATCGTTATACGGGAGGGCGGGCAAGTTTTGGGGTATGGCCCCGCTTTGCGGGGCTTGCCGAGCTGGAGCTCGGCGTTCCCAGGCGGAGCTGGAGCTCCGCGGTCCCGGGGGGCTAGTCGGTGAGGATTTTGAAGCCTTCCGCTAACAGCTGCTCTTTCAGTGCCGGCCAGTGGTTTTGCGGCAGTTTCAGTTGCATGCTGACCTTGTCGGTGTAATCGGCATCCTCGCAAGTGCCTTGATGCTGGCCGGCGAGAAAGCGCAGGCGGGATTCCTGGGAGAAGTCGCAGGTTACCTGGACCTGCAGCAGGGGAACGAAGGGTTTGAGTTCGGTCTGTTGCAGTGCGGCGCCCACGGCGCCGCGGTAGGCGCGCATCAGGCCTCCGACGCCGAGTTTGGTGCCGCCGAAATAGCGGGTGACGATGGCGCCCACATTGCCCACCTGCTGTTTGAGCAGCAGTTCGAGCATGGGGCGCCCGGCGCTGCCGCCGGGCTCGCCGTCGTCGTCCGCCTGCATCACTTCGGGGTTTGAGGGGTTGCCGATCACAACCGCGGTGCAGTGGTGAGTGGCGTCCGGGTATTGCGCGCGAACGGCGTCCAGCTGCTGCTGGAAAGCCGCCTTGTCTCCCACCGGCCCGAGCCAGCAGATAAAACGGCTTTTCTTTTCTTCCGTCTCAGCGACAACGGGCGAGCAGGGAATCCGATAGCTCACCGGCAAATTCGTCCCAGGGTTGTTGTTGCAGTTTCTGATACAGCGGTTGCAGCTTGGTCTGCCAGATGCGGTCGTCCACCACGCCCACATGTTTGCAGCGGATCACTCCCTCCGCATCCACCAGGAAGGTTTCCGGCGCGCCGAACACGCCCAGGTCCAGGGCCAGGCGCCCCTCTTTGTCGGCAATGCTGAACAGGTAGGGATTGTGGAATTTTTCCAACCATTTCTGCGCTTCCACACCGTCGTCTTTCAGGTTGATGCCCACGATGGGCACGCCCTCTTCCGCCAGCTTGTTTAAAAAGGGGTGCTCCACGCGGCAGGCAATGCACCAGGTGGCCCACACGTTCAGCAATAGGGGTTCCGCCGGCAGATCGCTACGTTGTATATTTTTTTCATTTCCACTCCCGGCCAACTGCGGCAGGGAAAATTGCGGCACCGGCTTGTTGAGCAGCGCAGAGGGCATATCCTGGGGATTGAGGGAGAGGCCGCGCCAGAACAGCAGCGCCAGCGCGGCGAAGATAATCAGCGGCAAAAACAGTTTCAATCGCGCCACAATGACTCCTTACGCAATCGCGGGTACAGCGGTGTCGGCCGCCCGCGCGGCCTTGAGTTTGCGATAGCGCTTGTCCGCCACCGCGATGCCGCCGCCGATGGCCATCAACAGCGCCCCCAGCCAGATCCACACCACAAACGCCTTGTACTGCAGGCGCACTCCCCAGTCGCCGCCGGGATTGTCTTTGTCCAGCGGTTCGCCGAGGGCCGCATAGAGGTCGCGGAACAGGCCGGTGTCGATGGCCGCTTCGGTCATGGTATTGCCACCGGAGAGATAATTGCGTTTCTGCGGCAGCAGTTCCGCCACCGCCCTGCCGTTGCGGCTGACAAAAAGCACGCCCTCGGAGGCGCGGTAGTTGGGGCCCCGCACGGAACGCACGCCGTCGAAACGGAAATCGTAGCCGGCCACTTCATAGCTGCTGCCCGGGGACATACGCAGGTCGCGCTCGACACTGTACACACTGGTCAGCGCCACACCCAGCGCCGTCACCGCGAGGCCGGCATGGGCCAGGTGCATGCCGTAGTAACTGGCGCGCTGCCGCCTGAGTCCGGCGCCAAAGGAATCGGCGTTGCGGGTCTTGGCAAAAATATCCGCAACACTGGCCGCGACAACCCAGGTGCCGACAAAAATCCCCAGGACCGCGCCCCAGTGGAACTCGCCCAGGGCGAAGGGCAGTGCCAGCGCCGCAATCGCCGCAACCGCAAACGGCGGACTCCAGTCGCGCAGCAGTTTGCCCCAGCGGCTGTCCTTCCAGTTGGCGTGAATGCCCAGGCCCAGCAGCAGGCAGAGCAGCGCCATCAGCGGCACGAAGAACATATTGAAAAACGGCGGGCCCACGCTGATCTTGCCCCAGTTGAGCGCATCCGCCAGCAGCGGGTACAGAGTGCCGGTGAGCACCACGGCCATAACCAGCACCAGAAGAACATTGTTGCCGAGCAGGAAGGTCTCCCGCGCACGGAAGGAAAAAACACTCTGTGCACTCACCGCCGGCGCGCGCAGGGCGAAGAGCAGCAGGGAGAGGCCTATCACAACAGCCAGGAAGACGAGAATAAATCCGCCGCGCAGCGGATCGGTGGCAAAGGCGTGCACCGAGGTGAGCACCCCGGAGCGAACCAGGAAAGTGCCCAGCAGGCTCAGGCTGAAAGCGAAAATGGCCAGCAGGAGGGTCCAGCTTTTAAACAGGCCGCGTTTTTCGCTCACCGCGAGCGAGTGCAATAGTGCGGTACCCACCAGCCAGGGCATAAAAGAGGCGTTCTCCACCGGGTCCCAGAACCACCAGCCGCCCCAGCCCAGTTCGTAGTAGGCCCACCAGCTGCCCAGTGCGATGCCCAGGGTGAGAAACGACCAGGCCACCGCGGTCCAGGGGCGCGCCCAGCGGGCCCAGGCACTGTCCAGATGACCGCCGAGCAATGCGGCGATGGCGAAGGCGAAGGCCACGGAAAAACCCACATAACCCATATACAGCAGCGGGGGGTGGATGATCATCCCCGGGTCCTGTAACAGCGGGTTGAGGTCGGTGCCCTCCACCGGAGGAAACGGCAGGCTGCGGTCGAAGGGGTTGGAGGTGAGCAGGATAAACAGGAAGAACCCCACCAGCACCAGGCCCAGCACCGAAAGTACACGGGCCACCAGCTCCACCGGCAGTTGGCGGCTGAACAGGGCCACCGCCGCGGCCCAGCCGGCCTGCATCAGCAGCCACAGCAGGATCGAGCCCTCGTGGCCGCCCCACACCGCGGTGATCTTGTAGTGCAGCGGCAGGATGCTGTTGGAGTTCTGCGCCACGTACAAAACGGAAAAATCGCTCTGCACAAAGGCGACGGTGAGGCACACAAAGGCGATGGCGGTAAACACCAGCACCCCCAGGGCCAGCGGGCGCCCCGCTTCCATCCACAGCGGGCGGGCGGTATAGCTGCCGGCCATGGGCACCGCGGCCAGCGCGATGGACAGCAACAGGCCGACAATCAGCGCGAAGTGACCAAATTCCGGGGTCATATTTTCGCCCCGTCCGCGCAGCTGGCGTTTTTGCCCATCGAATCCGCCACTTCCGGCGGCGTGTAATTTTCATCGTGCTTGGCCAGTACCTGGTCGGCGCGCACTGTGCCGTCCCGCATCAGCACGCCGGTAACCACTGCGGCCTCTCCCTCGGCGAAAAGGTCCGGCAGCAGCTTGTCATACATCACCTCCAGGTCCGCCTCGCCGTCGGTGAGCGCGAAGCGCACCTCCAGGCTGTCCGGTGCGCGCTGCACACTGTCGGGCACCACGCAGCCGCCGGCGCGGATGCGCCTGTCGAAGGGTACATCGCCGGCAGCGAAGGCGCTGGGCGCGTAGAAGTAATCGATGTTGTTGCGCATGGCGTAGCTGACAAAGCCCACGGCGGCGCTGGAGAGTGCCACCAGGAGTACCACAAGAATCAGGCGTTGTTTGCGTGCTGGGTGCATAGTTGTTCTCTATAACGCATTATCAATCGCGGCCAGCGGCCGCTCCTACAGGGGTTCGGCCACCCTGTTTTCCGGTCTCTGCCTTCTGGCCTCTGTAATGCGCCGCTGCCGCTGCAGCTCCCGCTGCAACCGGCGGCGATGGAGGGCCGGCCAAATCGCGAGCCCGACCAGGACTATCAGGGTGACGCCGTAGCAAAACCACACATAGACACCGTGGCCATCCATCGCCAGGAAATCGGCGAGGCCGGAAAACTGGAACTGCATCTTAGTTCCCCTCCCCCAGTGCCTGCTGCGCCCACTGGGTGCGCCACTCGCGCTGCAACACCAGGCTGCGGGTGTGCGCGATCAGGGTCCAGGCATAAAAACAGTAAAAACCGGCAATCATGGTGAGCAGCGGATAGAACATGCTCGGGTCTATGCTGTTGGACTGGGTCAACTTGATACTGGCCGGCTGGTGCAGGGTAAACCACCAGTCCACCGACTTGTAGATAATCGGAATATTCACCGTACCCACCAGCGCCAGCAGCGCACAGGCCCTGTCCGCCACCTGCTCGCGGCTGAAGGCGCGGGACAGCGCCAGCACGCCGATATACAGGAGCAGTAGGATCAGCATGGAAGTGATGCGCGCATCCCACACCCAGTAGGTGCCCCAGGTGGGTTTGCCCCAGAGGGCGCCGGTGAACAGTGCGATAAAAGTGAGCGCCGCGCCGATGGGCGCCGCCGCGCGCATCACCACGAAGGAGAGTTTCATTTTCCAGATCAGGCCGATGGCGCCGCTCACCGCCATGATGTAGTAGCCGGCCAGGGCCAGGAAGGCGGCGGGGACGTGGATATAGATAATCCGGTAGCTGTTGCCCTGCTTGGCGTCCTGTGGCGCAAAACCCAGACCCCAGGCGCTGCCGACCGCCAGCAGCACCAGGC
This sequence comes from Microbulbifer sp., assembly GCF_051659245.1. Classification (NCBI taxonomy): domain Bacteria; kingdom Pseudomonadati; phylum Pseudomonadota; class Gammaproteobacteria; order Cellvibrionales; family Microbulbiferaceae; genus Microbulbifer; species Microbulbifer sp. Next base: position 5,608 of record NZ_JBOFOC010000151.1, on the reverse strand, counting down.
TCGCCAGCGCCAGCCACGGCAGCCAGGCGCCGGTCTTGTGGTAAAACCAGCGCGGCGAACCCAAGCGGTGAAACCATTCCCAAGCCAAACGGGACCTCCCAATCAATTATCCAGGCTGATACGGATCGCGCCCGCCGCCGCCAGCGGTGCCAGTGCCGCCGCCGCGGCCAGCAGCGCCGCCAGTACCGCCAACTGGGCGCCGTAGGCGTAGCCGTCGACAGCCGCCTGCACCGCACCGGTGCCGAAGATTAACACGGGCACATAGAGCGGCATAACGATCAGCGCCAGCAGCAGCCCGGCGCGCCGAAGCGCCACTGTGAGCGCCGCGCCCACGGCGCCGATCAGGCTCAGGCTGGCGGTGCCCAGCAACAGTGAAATCAACAGGCATAGATAGCCCTCCACCGGCAGGCTGAGCATCAGCCCCAACAGGGGCGACAGCAGCGCCAGCGGCACGCCGGTCACCAGCCAGTGCACCGCCGCCTTGGCCATCACCGCGAAATACAGTGGTTGCGGGCAAAGCGCCAGTTGCTCCAGGGAGCCGTCCTCGAAATCGCTGCGAAACAGGCTTTCCTGGGAAAGCAGCGTCGCCAGCAGGGCCACCACCCAGATCATTCCCGGCGCCATTCGCGCCAGCAGCTCCGGTTCCGGCCCCACCCCCAGCGGCAGCAGAACGAGCACGGTGACAAAGAACAGCAGCGGGTTGGCGATATCCGCACAGCGGCGCAGGGCCAGCAGCAATTCCAGTCGCAGCAGGGCGGCAAAGCCGGGAGCTGTGCGAACGACAGCGGTCGCGGTTTCAGCCGGCATAGGCGCCCCCCGCGAAGGGTTCTTCCGCTTCGGCCGGGACGTAGGCGGCCAGGTCGATTCGCTGCAGTGGCGCCAGCGCCACCGCCTGGTGAGAAGTAAACAGAAGGCTGCCGCCGCGGCTCAAATGGACGGCCATCTGCCCCTGCAAACGGGACACGCCGGCGGTGTCCAGCGCGGCCAGGGGCTCGTCCAGGATCCACAGGCGGGGGGCATTGGGCAGGAACAGCCGCGCCAGGGCCACACGGCGGTTCTGGCCGGCGGAGAGCCGCTGGCAGAGGGTGTCCTCGAAACCGTAGAGATCCAATTGTTCCAGCGCCAGCAGCGCCTCACTTCTTCCCGCACCGTACCAAGCGAGGTTTTCCACCGGGGTCAGGCCGCGGCGCACGCCGGCCTGGTGGCCGATATACAGCAGAGCCTCGCGCAGTTGCGGCAGGGCCCGGGGATACGGCAGCCCGTTCCAGCGTATCTCGCCGCTGAAATCGCCGGCGCTGCCGATCAGGGTGCGCAACAGGGTGGTCTTGCCGGCGCCGTTGGCGCCCTCGATCTGCAGCGCGGCGCCGGGACCCAGATCGCAGTCCAGTCCGGCAAACAGGCGGCGGCCGTCCCGCTCGCAGGACAGCTGGCGCACTTCTAGCAGACTGTGGGAACCGGGGATAACTGGCATGGTGCCGAAAACGCCGCAACTGATGAAAAACTGAGCGGCATTATACCGGGGCTGGCGGCAATTGCATGGGATTCCACATTGACCGCGTGGATTCACCCTATATCGATCGCGGCCATGGGCAGATTTTTGCCCCGGCCGCTCCACGCATTCGCGGCGCCTTCGGCCCTGCAAAACCTGTATTTCCGTTGGGCGGCATTCCGTTGGGCGGCATTCCGTTGGGCGGCATTCCGTTGGGCGGCATTCCGTTGGGCGGCATTCCGTTGGGCGGCGCTCCGCTGGGCGGCACCCCGCCATCCATGGCGGTCGCCGCTCCTACACAGGTCGGGCCGGTTCGGCGGGGGCGGATTCTCCCCAGTCGAGCGTCGCCCTCACCCGGCTGCTGCCCGGTTGCATTTCCACCTCCCGGCAAATGGCGTTCAGCAGCGGCAGGCCGCGTCCGGAGTAGGCGTTGCCGTTGCCGCTCGCGCGAGGCAGGCCGGTGCCACTGTCCTCCACCACGACCTCCAGTTCGCCGCTGGCACCGCGGTCGCGGCAGCGCAGTTCGATGCGAATCCAGCCCTTGCGCAGCCGGCGGCGCCCCTCTTCCAGGTGCCGGTAGTATTCGGTAAAGCCCCGATCCGTCCGCTTGAGCCCACTGTCCAACCGCAGCAGACCGTGCTCCAGGGCGTTGCGGAACAGTTCACCGAGGACAATGGTGAGATGATCGTGAAAACTGCCGGCACCGGGTACCTGCGCCAGTACGCTGTGCAGCAGCGGCAGCGGGTCGGCGTCGCGCAGCTCCTCGGGGCCAAGGGTGAAGTTGAGCAGCCAGTCACCGATTCCCCTCCTCTGCGCAGCGGTATCCGCCGCCGCCACCTCTGCCGCAGTTGTCATAGGCAACACTTCGTCCAGGGCCACCTCCACCAGCGATAGATCGTCATGCTGGTCGGCACTGTAGGAGTTGACCGTATTCAGGAGGTGGTCGAAACGCCGCCCCTCCGCCAGCGGCTCGACCACCGCTTGCAGCAGCCGCCGTTCGCCGAACAGTTCGCCCCGCTGATTGCGGGCCTCGTGGATGCCGTCGCTCCACAGATAGAGATGATCCCCCGCTTCCACCGGTATATGCACTATGGCCTCCTCCACCCGCGCCTCTTTCAGCACCCCCAGAGGCAGGTGCCGGGATTCCAGCAGACGCAGGTCGCCGCAACACCGGCGCAGGCAGGCCCTGGGCATCCCCCCGTTGAACAGGCGGATATGGCGCTTGTGCGGGTCCAGTTCGAATACCACCGCACAGCAGAACATATTGGACGGCAGTATGCGGTGCAGTTTGGCGTTGATCTCCCGCAGGATATGACCGAGAGAAAAGCCCTTGGGCACCATGGAGTAAAAGCTGGAGGTGAGCGGTACCGCCCCCACGGCGGCGGCGAGACCGTGGCCGGTAAAGTCCCCCAACAGCAGCATCAATTTGCCGCCGGGAGCGTAGGCCGCCGCCAGCACGTCTCCATTGAGTACTGCGCGCGGGGACAGGTGGTAGCGGATGGCGGAAGTCTGGTCCAGGCAGCTCTCGTGCCCCAGCTTGTCGAAAATCTGCCGCGCACTGGCCTGTTCCTGCAACAGGTCCGCGTGGCTGCGCCGTATACGGATGCGCTGGGCCTGCAGGGCGCGCTTGAAGTCACTGAAACGCCGCAGGGCCGCGAGCTTCAGCTGCACCAGAAGCGGGTTGTAGGGGGTGAACAATATGTCGTCACAGCCGGTTTTCAGGCAGGCGGAGGAAAGGGTTTCGCGGTCGGATTTTACAAACAGAAGAGGCACCGGATCGGTCCCCGCCCTGCCGCGCAGTTGCTGCAGGTCCTCAGCTGTCGCATCCCGAGCTGCCGCGGGACCGTAGATCACCAGGTCGGGACGCAGTTGAAGATAATCGGCAAGAGCAGTGGCGGTGTCCGGCCGCACAGCCGATTCCAGTGCTCCGGCTCCGTGCTCGCCGCCGGCGCAGGTCTGCAGCAGCAGCCGCAGCCGGTCGGCCTCCCGGCTGTCGGCCTCGATCACCAGTACACGGTATGGCCCGGGCACGCCAAATCCTCAGCGGACTTTGAAAATCTTGTCGAAATTGGACACCGCGAGGATATTGGCCACATGCTCGCTGGCGTTTCGCAGTTCGATGCAAGGCTGCCCGTCACCGGCGGTATCCAGGCAGTGATCCCGCAACAGCAGCAGCATTCCGAGAGCGGCGCTGTCCAGGTGGAGAGTTTCGGAAAGGTCGATACAGTAGAGTTTGGGTGCCGGAGAGAGGTTCTGGTAGGCGCGCAGGAATTCGCGGTGCATATTGAAATCAAAGCTACCCGAGACTCTGATGGTCAACACTTCGCCGCTCTCGGACAGCTCAGAGGACACTTGCGCCCTGCTTCTTTCGGATACCATCACCATCGCGAAATTCCTTTTCAACTCAAACTGAGGTTGCCGCGCTATACCTTGCCAGACCCTGCCAGACCGCTACCGGAAGCTACCGGTTCCAAGTCAAAAAGAGCTAAACCGCTTATCTGCAGGGACGAACAATAGAGGGTTCGCCCCATCAGGTAAAGAGTGCCGTCCGCGATATCCGGGCCATTGAAATGGCGAAAGGCGCCATCTCCGGCACCTTTCTCTCATCACGCCACTGAACGTGCCATTAGAGGCGTGACAGGAGGCTAAAGGTCGTAATCGTAGTCCATCAGTTCCCGCCGCAGACGCATTTCCTCCAACTTGTCCTCGACCATTCGGCGAGCATCGCGGGGAGCCTGTGACGAGGCTTGCTTGAGTACCTCTGTGGCTATTTGGGGGATGTCCTCGTTATCAAAATCAAGGTCATGTTCGCTAACGTTACCGCTCATACGAAACTCCACAATCTCGATCTGCGAGCGCAGAAAACACCCTATATACAGCGCCCCACAAGGGGTCGCCATACACGTTTCTTATTGTTGTGCCGCCGAGATTAGCCAGCTTCGCCGACCCCGGTCAAGCAAAATTTTATCCCTGGAAACAAGTTTTTTTGCACCTTCCTGGTGCCCTCCAGCAAGCGGAAAATTGTCCTCAATAACCTCCGGCGTCGGCGCCAAAATAACGGCGGACAGTGACGAATTCGAGACAGTTTTTCGAAGGATCTGTGACTGATAGGAGGGGAAACAAAGTAACTCCAGCGTTACCTATAGTGACATGCCAACTCGGGAGCCGGGAATGGCACACCGTGGGAGCCTGCCCTGCAGGGGATCGGGGTACCGGCGACTCTCGTTTCGCCAGCAGGGCCGGCTCCCACAGGTGCTTACTCATCGGAGCCGCCGTGGCGGGAGCGGCAGGCCGGCAACCGGAAGCGGAACAGCCAGACCGGGAGGCGGGAGGCCACCACCAGAGCGGCATCAGCAGGAAATCGGCCGCCGCCCTTTGCGCGGAGCGCGCCAGCCGTTAGAATACCGCGCTCTTTCGGCGCCCGAGTCGACAACGCCCCCGTCGGTTAACAGGATAAACCACGGACCTCCTAAGTCCGGACTGGTGGTTCGAGTCCACCCGGGGGCGCCAATCACTCTTCCCTCGGGGAAACTCAGGCGAGGGCGGTGTACATAAGCACCACCGCAAACAACCCCACCAGCAATACCCAGCCCCAAAAAATCTGTACTGAGCGCTCCAACTGCCGCCGGTTCTTTTTGGATCTTTTCATAGCTGAAGGCCCCTTTGATGTGTTGCTTCGTCAGCTGGGCGCTTTAATAACACTTTGTGGGGGCTGGAGAAAAGTGGGGTTTCGGTGTGGGGAATTAAAAAACCTTCAACCTGAACAGGTAGAAGTGATGGGCCGGGAGGGATGGGCTCGCGCTGCGCGCTCCGGCTTCGCCCGCCACCAAAGGCGGCGACCTGCCGCTGCCTGTCAAACCCTGGCGAGGGTTCTCACCCGCAGTAATCACATTAAAAAAAAGCCCGGCAGTTGCCGGGCTTTATTGTTTAATGGCGGTGAGGGAGGGATTCGAACCCTCGATACCTTGCGGTATACACACTTTCCAGGCGTGCTCCTTCAGCCACTCGGACACCTCACCAAATTCTGATTGTTGCGTTTTAACCGGCTTTTTTACGAGCTTCCGGTCCGCACGCCTGCGTGCTCGTTACGCCCTGCGGGCGTGGTCTCCGCTTCGCTCC
>NZ_JBOFOC010000150.1:0-29507 GCF_051659245.1 Microbulbifer sp. | reverse complement strand
GCGCTGGAATACCGGCGACGCTTGGTGGGTGTCTTCTCTGGGATGATGTCAGTCATAGTAGGTGTCCACTTGTTGATAGGTGGACACCTAAACTACAGCCCCTGGCCGTGGTGGGAAGATGAGTTCACCGGACGCTTACGTTGTAGGAGCCTGCTTGCAGGCGAACAGAGGCGGAGCTCCGTAGCCTTTCGCCTGCAAGCAGGCTCCTACAGGTGGGGTCAAAGCCAGACGGCATCCCAGAGGGAATAATCGCGCAGGGAGGAAACCAGGCCGGCCCGCAACGGATTGGCGACGATATAACGAGCTGTGGCCTGCAGGTCCTCTTCCTTTCGTAAAGCGTGATCGTGAAAGCCGCGCTGCCATACCGGGCCCTGCCATTTGTCGCGCAAAGCCATGGTCGTCAGAGATTTTACTTTTTGTACGGTTCGCGAAAGGTCGGCCGATTCTTGCAGTTGTGCCAGCCAGTGAATATGGTCCGGCATTACCACGTAGCAGAGTGTAGCTGCGCTGTCTTTCACTTTCTGCATCGCGCAAACGAAATGACGACCGGCCCAGAAGTCGGAAAATATCTTCTGCCGCTGGTGGCAGACGGCGGTAATCAGATAGATACGGTTTGATTCGCTGTGTCGGCCCAACCGCAAGCGGTGGCTCTGTGCTCTCCTTTGCATCAGGCCTTTTTACTCAAATGCGCAGCGTTCGTAAAGATCAACTAGCGCTGTAGGAGCCTGCTTGCAGGCGAACAATCAAAGCTTGCCAACCACGTTCAGGAACACGCCCTGGCTGTCGAAATCCAGCTGCGTCAGGTCGTCGGAGAAGTCGGTGAAGTTGTAGCCCACACCAACTTTCAAGTGTTTGCCCATATGCCGGTAGAGGCCCACCAGGAAGCCGCTGCGGCTGTCTTCGGCATCCGGCAGGTCGAGCATGCGCCCTTCGACGAGCAGGTCCCAGCGGTTGACGAAGTGCCAGTCCGCGCGCACTACATATAAGCTGGCGCGGCTGTCGAAAAATTCCGGGTCCTGGCGGTCCAGGCTTACCTGGCCCAGGCGGTAGGCGTACTTGCCGCCCAGGCTCCAGCGGCGGCTGATGTCGTAGGTGGTGTCCACCGAGAAGATATGGCTCTTCTGGATAAACTCGGTGGCCGTGTTGTTCACCGTGACCTGGTCAGAGGTGGGCACGTTGTAAAAATAGGTGTACTTCAGCAGGGTGTTCCAGCGGTCGTTGTCCACCGGGCGGTAGGCGTAACCCACTACCCCTTCGGTATATTTACCGTCGTAGAACTCGCCCTGGGAACTCTTGCTGTCGGAGTAGTTGAGCTTTCCCACCAAACGCCAGTCCGGACTGACCTGGTAGCTGAAGGTGTTTTTCAGCAGCCAGGTATCCCGCTCCGATTCGGAAATGGTGCTTTCATCCACCGGTGTTTCCTGGATATCGGTGCGGTACTCGACGGCGGAGGAGAGACGGGTGTTTTCAGAGTCATACCCCATGCTCAAACCGAGGGCGCGGCGCTCGGTCTGCGCGCCGGTGCGCGGGTCCTCCAGGGTACCCGCCTCCACACTGGTGCCGTAACTCCAGCGGTCACTCGGGGCCAGATCCACGCCCAGGGCGTGGGTCAGGCCGGTGGAGACGTCGCCGTGGCTGTAGCGCTCCTCGCCGTAGATGCTCAGGGTATCGGAGTAGCGGCTGCGGAAGCCGGTGCTCATATTGCCCTTGCGCGCGCGCAGGCCGGTGTCGGTGCGCTCGTTGTCGAGGGCATAGTTCAGGTACAGGTTGGTGCGGTCGGAGATCAGGTAGTCGGTCCCCAGGCGTGCGGCGGTGCCGGTGTCGCCACCGGAGACTTCGCTGTCCAGGGTCAGGCGTTCGCTCACCCGATAGGCGCCGCCCAGGCCCACGCGGTCGTTCTCTTCGCGGGTGCCTGTGACTTCCAGGGTGCGCTGCACGAAACCGAAGGCGCTCCAGTTTTCACCGGAGTTGTAAGCGGCTTCCACCGCCATATCGGTTCTGTCGCCCTGGGTCTGGGTGGCGGGCACCACCGGCGAAAAGTCCTCGCGGGTGTCGGCGCGGGCGGCGGTGGCGAGTCGCCAGCGGTCGCTGATCCGGTAGCCCACTTCCATATCCACCGCCTCGGTGTGTAGCCCCAGATCCTGCTCCTTGCTGTCTGCCTTCAGGCCCACATCAAGCCGTTCACCGATGGGCAGATTGACACTGGCACCGTACTGGGTGGTGTCCCTGAGAGTCTCCTGGCCCGGCGCGGAGAATCCGGCCTCGCGCTCCTGGTGGTAGAGGGTGCCGGAACCCCGCGCGCCCTCGAAGAAATCGGCCAGTTGCAGGCTGGCCTCCACCCGCGAGGCGCCGGCCTTGGCATCCGGGTCCAGGGCGCTCTCGTTGCCGAAATTGTAACCGCCGTCGAGGGAGGAGTAGCGGTCCAGGTTGCCGCCCTGGCTGTCCGCCACTTCCATTTTCAGCCAGCTGCCGGCGCTCTTACGCAAGGTGAGGTCCACGCCCTGGAGAGAGCTCTCGTTGTCCTCCTCGTCCTGCCGGGTGCCGCTGACACCCAGTTTGACGTAGTCACCGAGCCAGTAGTGGGCGCGCCCGCCCACGGCGAGAGTATCTATCTCCTCGAACCCGGGGGTGTACTCGTAGCGCGCCACCAGGTATTGCGGGTTGCCGTTGAAGGCGCCGTCCTGGATCAGCAGGTTGTCGTTGGCCAGCGCGGACAGGGGTTTGTTCAGCAGCACGCGGCCCTGGATATAGTCGATATCGTAATCGACCACCGCGGTGAGGTTTCTCACCGCCAGCACGATGTCCGAGTCCTTGTCCCGCACTTCCACCCGCAGGCGCTCGGAGCCGGTGGAAATATCCTGGTGGCGCAGGAAGTACAGCGAACCGCCGGTGCCGCGGAATTCGTCGCGGCCGTCGACGGTACCCGGCTCGGCGCCGAAGCCGTCGATCTGGAAACGCTTTTCCCCGAAGCTGGTCACCGCATCGCTCTCGAAGTGCCCGTTGGCACCGTAGAGGGCGCGGTCGATATGGGCCAGTTCGTTGTCGGTGTAGGCGGCCTTGAAATTGCCCCACAAACCGTAGTCGTCATACTTGGACAGCTTGACGTAAAACTTGCCGGAAGTGGGCGCATCCTCCACCACCGTGGAGTCGTCACCGAAGGTCGGGTAGTAGAGGTCCGAGTCCATGCGGCGGAAGAGTTCGTCGGGGGATTTTTCCATAAAGTTGGAAAAGAGCTCGTCCACTGGCCCCTCTTCGGTATCCGCGCTGGCGGCCAGGCGCCAGCCCTCGCCGAAACCGCCGCTGGTGTAGAACGCCAGGCGGCCGTCGTAGCTGACGGAGTTGTCGTAGTGGGTTTCATCGCCGGTCACCAGCGCCGCCGGACCGTTGGTCTTGTCGTAACCGATGGTCAGGTCGGCGATGCCCACGGTAAACCAATCGTCGTTGGCGAAACGCAAATCGCGCAGGAAGAGATCGCCGTTGCCCTGCTCGTCCAGCACCGCCACTTCCACCGTGTGCAGGCCCTTGCCGAAAATCTGCTCGGCGACGAACTCGCCCTGCCCGCTCACCGGCACCGGGTTGCCGCCCAACCACACGGTGTGCTCCGCGGGAATCTGCGAACCGTTGACCAGTACCGTGTTGCCGTCCAGGGGAATATTGCGGTGTGCCAGGCGGTTTTCGCCGTAGCCCACCAGTAGCTCCCGCTCCACGTCGGTTTCCTCCAGGGGGGCATCCAGGCGGTCCACCAGCCACAGGATCTGGGGCTCGGTCTCGTCGTAGCGGCCTTTTTCGTCGTAGACGCGCAACAGGTACTGGAGTTTTTTCAGCGGTGCACGGAACTCCTCCAGCTCCGCTTCCCACGCGCCTCTGCCGTTCACATCCAGCTCCACCACTGCCAGCGGCATGTCGCGCACCGACTGCTCCTCCTCGAACAGGCGCACTTCCGCGCGCTCGATAAAGGACGGGTAGTTGGTGTAGCTGCGGAACTGCACGCGGCTGTCCGCCACCTCCGTCTCCGGATCGTCGGCGTAGCGGATGGTGTTGGGCCAGGCACTGACGTTCAGCCGCGGCTGCATTTTCTTGTTGTCGAAGCGGAACTGGATGTTGGCATTCTCCAGAGCCACGTCGGTGCAGCGCTGCAGGTCGGCGGAGTTTTTATAGGGGTCGTACTCCGGCTCGCCGTCCACGGTGATGCGCATCAGGTTCAGGGCATAGGGATTGTTGGCCCGGGCCTCGCGCTGGATGCGCTCGATTTCCAGGCGATCCTTATCCGCGAGCACTGCCAGTTCGTCGTAGAGCACCTGCACTTCCACGCGGGCGCCGTCCAGTTGGATAAAGCCGGTGGTCACCACGTCGTCGGACTGCACATAGCCGCGCCCTTCGAACTCCACCTGTTCGTCGCTGAGATTCAGGTGTTGCTGCACCGCCTCCATGGCGCGGCGCGCGCGCGCGGAGGAAAGGCCCACGTCGTCGCCGTAGACCATAGCCTCGCGGCGCTCCATGTGCTCGTTGTCGCTGTAGCCGACAAAAGCCACGCGCACATTGGCCTTGTCCGCCACCTCCGCCATCAACCGGCGGATATGCTCCAGCTGCGACTGGGAGATCAGCGGATCACCCTGTTCGAAACGGATCGGCTGCAGCGCGCTGGTGGGAGATTCGTGGGCGATGGTGATAGTTTCCGCGTTGGCCGCCTCCGGGCAGGCCTGCACATCGTCGCCGGCGGTTTCCATCGGATCGTCGTACCAGAACTCCACTTCCACGCGGCGGTTCAATGCGCGGCCCTTGGGGGTATCGTTGTTGGCGATGGGCTGGCTGGCGCCTTTGCCACTGCTGGTCACCGCGTAGCCGGGCAGCCCCAGCACATCGCGCACCGCCAGTGCCACCCGGCGCGCCTCGGCTCGGGACAGCCCCATATGGTCGCTGTACAACTGCGCGGGCCGGTCCGGCAGCGGCAGGCTGTCGGTGTGGCCGACGAAGTGAATCACCAGATTGTTCTTGTCCGCCAGGTTGGCGCGCACCTCGCGGATGCGGCGCACGAAGGCGTCGGGCAGATCCACCTGGCCCGGCTCTATACGCAGGGGCGTGACCAGGTTTTTCAAACGCGCGCGCTGTTCGCTGCCGGCGGTGTAGCGCAGCCTGCACACGGTTTCCTGGCGGCACACCTTGACCCGGTTCAGCTGCAGCGCCTGGGCGCGGGCCTGTTCCGCCTGGGCCTCTTCGTCCAGTTCGTCGTAGCTGAGCTGCACCTGCACGCGACGGTTCAGTTCGCGTCCGGTGCTGGTGATATTGTCCGCAACCGGCTCGGCGTCGCCGCGGCCCTCGAAGGAGACCGCCTCTTCCGGCAGGTCCAGGGCCAGTTGGAAAAATTCCGCCACCAGCTGCGCGCGGGCGCGGGTAAATTCGGTTTTGTCCGGGTACTCCGCCAGTTGCTGCGGAGGGAGCGGCTCGCTGTCGGTGTGGCCGATAAAGTGCAGTTTCAGGTTGTAGGCATCGCCCAGTTCTGCCAGTTTTTCCTTTAGCGCCTCGATGGATTCCGGGGGAATATCATCCTCCACCGCCTCGAAGGGCAGCGGCTCGATAATATTTTCCTCGATCACCGGTTCCATCGCTTCGGAGAACAGAGTGGCGTCCTGCACCCACTGGCGGCGGGGCTGGCCCAGGAGCATGGATTCGGTGTTGTTGCCGACGGGGTTTTCGGTGTATTCGACCCCGGGTTCCTCGATTTGCGGAGACAGGCCGGGGATTTTTTGCCAGACCTGCCACCAGGGGGTGTCGGGGGTTTGGGGTTCTTCGGTTTCCTGGGCGTAGGCGGGGAGTGCGAGCAGGAAAGCGAGCACGGTTAAATGCGGAATGCGGAATGCGGAATGCGGAATAAACCGCGAGCCCCATGTAGGAGCCTGCTTGCAGGCGAATTTCCGCGCTTGCCGGGCAATATTCGCCTGCAAGCAGGCTCCTACACCGGTAGATACCTCTTCATTCATTCCGCATTCCGCATTCATCATTCCGCATTCATAAGAGGACATCACTCCAATCCTCCCCGCTTCGGCGGCGCGCCGCGGCGCCAGAAGACTTCGGTTTCAATCGTCAATTCGTAATTGCCGTACTGCTCCGCCCAATCCTCGGCGATCTGTGCCTTGATGGTTTGCAGGCGCCGTTCCACCAGGTCCGGATCTTCGTTTTCCGCCAGGTAGGAGAGGCGCAGCACCGAGGGTGCTTCCTGCAGTTTTTCCAGCAGCAGTTCGGTGCGCGAGTGCCACTGCGGGCGCAGCTCGGTGGTCTCGGGCTCGAACACGCCCTCGGCCATATCCAGGCGCACCACACGGTGCAGGCTGGCCCCGAAGTTCACTTTGATCGCCTTACCGCGGGTGGCGCGCACCACACGCGGGTTTTCGCTGGTTAGGCGGTAGCCGCTGGGCAGGCTGCGGTCGTCCAGTTTCATGATGAAGTTGGAGCCGCGGTCCCGGTTCGGCACCACCGCACAGGTGATATGGAAACGGCCGTGGGCGTCGGTGGTGGCGTTGAGACCGGTGGCGGTAACCACCCGCGCGCCGGGTACGCCGCCCTCGCCCTGGTCCTGGTAGCCGTTCATGTTCTTGTCGTCGTACACCTTGCCGATCACGTCGGTGCAGTCGAAGGTGGGATCGGGCACCACGCGCACCGTGGCCGAGGCCTCGCCGGAAGCCTGCTGGCCGGACAGCTGGTTGAACATGCGCGCGCGATTCACGTACTTGCCCTCGCCGACACCGGAGCCGACCACCAGCAGCAGTTTCACCGTGCGGGTCTGGTCCGGGTCCACACGCAGGTCGTTCCAGTGCAATTGCAGCCCCTCCACTTCCGGCTCCTCGGCCAGGCCATCAAGGCGTGCGGAACCGGCCACATACTTGAAGCCGGCGGGGAAGAAATCCACCAGTTGCAGGTCGGCCAGGGGCACCGGCAGGGTGTTGCTGAAGGTGATGGTGTAGGGCACCAGTTGGCTGCGGGTGACATTCAGCATACCCGCGGTCTTGGTGATCGACAGCGCGCCTTCCAACAGCGGGTCCACCGGAATGTGGTTGTTGAACAGCTGACTCTCGCCCGGAATACGGTTGTCGTCCAGGGTGAGACGCAGGTAGTAGTCGGTGCGCGGATCGCGCGCATCCACGTCCACGCCCGGCGCGGAGAAGGATTCCTGCACTTCGCAGTGGTCCGCAGTGCCCGGGACGAGGTCGTCGTTGCTGCCCAGGCAGGCGCCCACATCGAAGCCCGCGGTCTCCTCATGGGTCTGCGGCGGAATGATCAGCGACTGGCCGTCTTCGTAACCGTCCTCGGGCACCTGCACCTGAATCAGGTAATCCGCATTGGCCGGACAGGCGGCATCGCTGAAGTTGATATCGAACTTGTAGTAGCCGCCGTCCAGAGCGACCTGGCTCTGCTGTTTTTCATCGTCGAAGCAGCGATCCGGCAATTCCTGGCCGCTGGACGCGCGCAGCAGGGTGAGCATTGCGCCGGAGACCGGCTGGCGCAGCACCGAATCGTAGACCACGCCGTTGGGGGTAATCGGCAGGTTCAGGTTCTGCGGATTGGAGCCGGGGCCGACAAAGATCTCGGTGATCCGCTGCGGGCCGTTGGTAAAGTCGGAGCTGGTATCGCCCAGCGACGCCGTGGTCTCGGTGGCGTTGGGGGCCTGGTATCTCAGCTCGTAGCTGGCACCGCCTGTAAGGTTGGGCACCAGACCGGCGAACTGGAAGTAGCCGTCTTCGTCCGCCTGCAGGCTGTCGAGCAGCGCGTTGTCGAAGTACAGCTCCACGGTCCAGCCGCTGAGCAGGCGCTCTTCGGCGTCCAACTCGTCGTTGAAGTTCACATCGTGCCAGAGGAAGCCGCTCAGGTTGGCGATGCCCGGGGTGCCGCCCACGTCGATGACCACGCTGGCCTGCTCGCTCGCGGGCGGATCGTTCCAGGTGACTTCCGCGGTGTTGAGCACCTGGAATCCGATCTCCAGGTTTTCCGCCAGTGTTGCCTGGAAGCGCAGGGTCGCCTCCTCGCCGGGCAACAGGTCGCCGTAGCTGGTGCTGTAATCGGCGGTGATAACGGTTCCGTTCACACTGACGCCGGCATCCTGGCCGTTCAGCAGCGCGGAGTCCGCCACATAGGTGAGCACACCCTCACCGGCGGACAGCAGATCGTCGGTAATCACAACGTAGCCGGCAGGCACGGCGCTGATATTGGTGACGGTCACCCGGTATTCCAGGGTGGCGCCGGGCAGGGCCGCGCCGCCGCCCACCACCGCCACTTCCTTGATAATGGAAAGCTGCTGCGCATCGCCCACCACCACTTGGGTGGGCTGGGCACCGTTGGCCGGGTTGCCGTCGGCGTCGGTCAGGGTCAGCGGCAGCTCCGCGGCGGCGACGCCGCCCTGGTTGCTGATCACGGTGCCGGTGGGCGTATCTTCATTCACCGTCACGTCGAAGGTGATGGTGGCGGTCTGCGCGGAAGTGATCACGCCCTCGCCGGCGCCGGGCAGCGGCGGGGTCAGATCACTGGAGGAAATCGGCAGGCCGCTGTCCAGCCGCGTCATACCGCCGGCGTTATCGTCCACCACAATACCGTTCAGGATGGTGGTACCGGCCACGTAGGTGGTGTCGGCGGGCACCTGGTCCGTAAGCACCACGTCGGCGGCATCCACGCCGCCCATATTGGTAACGGTAATGGTGTAGCGCAAGACATCACCGGGGTCGACGATGCCGTCGGTTCCGCCCACCACTTCCTCAGCAATTTCCACGGTTTTCTGTGCCCGCAGCAACGGCACGTCGCCGACGATATCGATGGTGGGATCATCGGGCGTATCGGTGCCGGGGTCGTCGGAGGGTTTTTCCGGGAAGGGGCCGCTGCCGGCGCCCTCGCCGTTGACAAAGCCCTGGTTGGAAATAATGGTGCCGTCGCGCACATCGTTGATGGTTACGTCGAAGGTGATCAGCACCGGCTGGGTGCCTTCCACGGCGCCGACAAAGCCTTCGTCCTCTCCGGGAGAATTGATCGGCATACCCGCAGACAGCGGCGTGCTGCTGTCCACATCGGCCACCGCCGCGCCGTTCAGTGTGGTGGAGTTGGGCACATAGGTGGTATTGGCCGGCACCTGGTCGCGCAGGGTCGCCGCGACAATATTTTCATTGCCGGTGTTTTCCACGCTGAGGGTGTAGCGCAGGGTATCGCCGACCATCAGCAGTTCGGGGTCGCCGGTGACATCCTCGGAGGTTTTTTCCACCACCAGTTCCGGTGCGGATTCGACCACCACCTGGGTGGGATCCTCATCGCCGGCCACATCCGGATCGTCGGCGCCGTTGATATTGGGATCGTCACTGTCCACCAGCTGTTGGCCAGGCAGCTGCACCTGGGCCTGGTTGAGCACCGCGGTGCCATTGTCGATCACTGCCGCCAGGGAGACCTGATAGACGATTTCAATGCTATCGCCGGCTGCCAGCGAAAGGTCGGCCACACTCAGCAAACCACTACCGTTGACGCCGCCGGCGGCATCGGTGCCGCTGGTATCGGCACCCGCCGGTGCGGAGATGATCTGCAGTGAACCGGACTGGAACAGCGGCTGGCCGTTGAGACGGTCCAGTTCATCGATAACCCCGACATTGTCCACATCGACAGTGCTGAGGTTGGTGAGCGTCAGCGTATAGCGCATGGTATCGCCAGGGCTGGCGGTACTGGCTGGGCTGTCGCCGCTGGTGACATTCTCCACCACTTTGTAGAAGGAGACACTGGGCACCGCAGCGGTGATGGTATAGGCGTCCTCGTGATCCAGGGTTCCCGGGGTGCCGTCGGTGGGCGCGGGACGGGTGTACTGCCGCGCATCCGGGCCGGTGCTGTCCCAGCTGTGCCAAAGTTCCACACCGGCGACATTGATGAGCGAGTCGCCGTCGGCGGTATCTGCGTCCAGGTAGGCGTCGTAGCTGAACAGCAGGCGGTGGTCCGCCGGCACCATTGCTGCGGCGCCGCTGGTGGTTATGGTCAGGGTGCAATTGGCCGGATCGAAAACGGTATTGAAGTGTTCGCCGGCATTCAGGGTCGCCACGCTGTTGCCGCCGCCGTCGACAATTTCCGCGGCAAAGTTTGCCGGCGGCGTCTCGCACATGCCGCCCGGGTCGTTGTTCGGCAGGATATCGGTAATGGAGATATCCCAGGCCGGCCCCGTGCCGGTATTGTGCACGTCCAGGGTGAAGCGGCCGGGCAGGCCGGACTGTACGCTGGCGGGGCCGGTTTTGGTCATGGTCAGGGCGGTGGGCTCCACCACGGTCATATCCGCGGTGGTGTTGCCCGCACCGGCGCCCTGCCCCGCCGCGGCGTTGTCGTTTTCGTAGTTGTAGTTGTAGCTGGCGCTGTTGTTGAAGGTCAGGCCATCCACATTGGGCGGGTTGACGTCGCGCAGGCGCACGGTGATATCGACCACCACCTGTTCACCCGGCGGCACGTCGATGCCATTGGTGGTGTCCTCGATCACCAGGTCGGTGTCGGAACCGGAATTCACCGGGGCAAACACCTGACTGCCGGAGACCTTGGCCGCCTCGACGAACACCAAATCCGCGGCGGAAGTGCCCAGGTTCAGCAGGATGCGCACATCGTGCAGTGCAGTGTTCTGCGGCGTTTCCGGAATAGTGACACGGTAGCGGAAGGGCTCGCCGATGGATGCGGTTGGCTGGGTATTTTCAATCAGCAGCGGCGCTGCGTTGGGGGTATTGAACTGCACGCTCTGCGGTGCGGTGGGGCCGTAGTCCTCGCGCATATCCACGATCGCGGTGGCGCCGGCGAGCGTCGGCAGGTTGTCGTCGTCCAGCGAATAATAAATTTCAACGAAGGCGGCGTTCTGCATATTCAGGCCGGCGCCCAAGTTCGGGTCCGCCTGTACGCGATAGGTCATTACCAACGTCTGGCCGGGATCGATGGCATAGGCGGTGCCGGCGCCGAAATTCCACACCGCCTCGCCGGTGGAAGCATCGTAGGCGGGCGCCAGATCGGCAACCGCGGCGCCGTTGACACTGGTGGACTGCACGCTGACACCGCCCTGACGTAGGCCGAGCGGGATAGTGTCGCGGAATACCGTGTCGTAGGCGGGTGCCGAGCCGTTGTTGGTAATGGTTACCGTGTAGTCGACGGGATCGCCGGGTGCGAGAGTAGCTCCATCTGCCGGGTTGGAGGTGATCGCCACATCCAGGTTCGGCTGTAACAGGTCCAGGGTTTCGCCATCGTTGCGGTTTTCGGCACCTGTGGCGGCGTCGAAGTTGAAATCCACATTATTGGTCAGCGGCGTATTGTTGGCCGGCCAGGGGTGTACGTCCTGGTTCAGCACACGCGCGCGGTAGCGGATTACGAACTCGTCGTTGGCCGCATCGTTATCGCCGCTGTTGATCAGGTCGGCAATATTCCAGGTCACCGTGGTCGGCCCCGCAGCCGGATCGCCGGCCGGTACTGGCTCGATAATATCGCCGTGGCTGAACGGCGCCGCCGCAACGAAGGGCGCGCTGTTGTCGCCGTTAATCGCCAGGGTGTCGTCAAACACCAGGCCCTGCGGCAGCGTATCGGTAATCGCCGCATTGGGCGCACTGCCCTCCGGCAGACTCAGGCGCAGTTCGTATTCGACAAAGTCGCCCACGCGCAGCTGCGCATCGCCGGTGCCGAAACTGTCGTCCAAGCGGGTTTTGGCGATGGTGCTGTCGTTGGCGGCTGTGAGCTGGGCGATGGAGTTTTCGATCACGTAATCGTTCAGCCCGCCCACACCGTCGGAACCGTTGCGCTCGTAGGGACTGGTGTTGTCCTCATTCAGGCTGGTCCACTCGATGCGGCTGGTGCCTGAGAGATCGGTGGCGGCCAGCACACTGTCGAGTACCACGGCGTCGAACACCAGCTGGCTGTTGCCGCCGGCGGCGATATCCAGATTGCTGTTGGTGCGGTTCCAGTCCAGGGTCTGCGCGGTGTTGACGCCGTCGCCGGCCAGTGCCGGGTCGGCAATCGCAGCACCGCCGAAGGTGACACTGCCCGGAACAAGTTCCAGACCCAGGGAAAGCTGCTCATTAATGATCAGGTCGAAGGCATCGGAATTTTCCGGGTTGCCCGCGGCAGTCAGGTCCAGGGTAAAACGCAGAACGTCGCCGGCGTCGGGGTCGTTGCCCGGATTGGTCTGGTTGGTGACGGTTTTCGCCAGCGCGAGTTCCGGCTCGACGATGGTCAGGGTTTCCGCGGTGTCGCTGCCGCCGTTTTCCGCCGTACTGCCATCAAACTCCGCATAGGTATAACTGGCCAGATTGTCGAAACTGTAGCCCGCCTGGGCGGTAGTATTGTTGGCCGCCCGCGCGGTCACTTCGAAAATCGCCACCGTGCCGGCGGGGATCAGGTCCACCGCCAGGGCGATATCGTTGTCGATGGTATTGTCGGTAAACGGGAGGCCGTTGATCTCCTGCACCTGGACCAGTTCCAGGCTGGGATCGAGGGTATCGGTAATCGCCACATCGTAAATTGCCGAGGTGGTCGCGCTGCCCGGCACCTGGATGCGATAGATCACCTCCTCACCCACCGCGGCGGTGCTGTCGGACTGCAGCGTTTTCGCCGGCGGTGTAACACTGGTAGCCCCGGTGCCCATCGGATAGGGAGTGGGCAGCGGCACTGTCGCATACTGCTGGCCGGACTCCGCCGGCAGGGACCAGTAGTCGTCGACGGTGAAAGTGTTTACCCAATTCTCGCCACCGCCGATATCGGTGTGGAAACCGATCTCGTATGAAATATCCAGGCAAACACCGGCGGGGACCGGTGCACTGAACTCGAACAGCATATCGCCGCCGCGGGCGGCCGGCGCGGTATAGGTGTAATCGCCGCCGTCGACCAGCGGGTTGCCATCAATGGAAACCTGAATATTGGCGATGGAGGTCTCATCCATCTGCGTGGCCAGGTTGTCCGTCAGCGACAGATCATAGGCTGGGGCCAAGCCGGAGTTACAGGCCTGCAGGGTGAACAGCATAATGTCGTTGGCCGGGTCCACATTCATATGGGACGTGGGCCTGGTGGCGTCTGTCTTGGTCAGGCCGTCGATCACCGGTTGCAGTACGGTGATGCTGGCATCGTCCTGCAACGTCGCGGAGGCACCGGAGTAATTGAGTTCGGCGGTATTGGTCAGCGTCGCGCTCGGCGCTGCGATACCGGAGTCCTCGGTGACGCGCGCGATGTATTCGATTACGAACGCGTTGGTGTTGCCGAACTCGCTGGTGATATCCCCCAGGTCCCAGAGCACTATGCCGGTGGCATCGTCGGGCGGCACGCTGTTGGCGCTGTAGGTATAGCCGTTCAGGCTTTCGCTGTAGGGCGCGCTGGTGTCGCCGTTGACACTGACCACGGATTCGAAAGTCAGACCCGCCGGCAGCTGATCGCTCACGGTGACCGCCGGCGTGGTGCCGGACTGCAGGTTCAGTTCCAGGCGGTAGGTGACGGTGTCGCCCACGCGCATTTCGCCGACGGCGGTGTCGGTATCCGTATCGGCGATTACCGTTTTGACGATGCTGGTGTTGTCCTCAGTATCAATTGGGGCTTCTGCAGGGCCGGCACAGTAGTCATTTGGAGCACTGCCAGTCGGGCAAGTTTCGCCGAAACGTTCGTAGGCAGTATCGTTGATGCTACTGTCGTCCAGGGAGGTCCAGTCCAACACCACACTGTTGTTGATCGGCTGGCCGAAGACGCCGGTCACCTGCGCGCGATAGGTAAGCACCAGGGTGCCGCCCAGCGGTAGGTCCAAACTGTTGTCACTGTTTTCGCGGCCCCAGATCAGCGGGCCGGCGGGTGCGCCAGCCGGTGTGGTAACGAAGCCGGCAACCGGATTGCTGTTTACTTCCGCCGTCGGCGTAAAGCTGTTGTCGAATTGCAACTCCGGTGGGAGGGTGTCCACCAGGTTCAGATCGAAAGCATCCGCCGTGGATGCGCCGTCGTGCTGAACGGTGATCACATACTCCAACACATCACCGCCCACCGGCAGATTGCCCGGGTTGGTGGCATTGCTGACGGTTTTGTCGACGGTCAGTTGCGGCTCGACGACGGTTACCGGATCGGTAGTGTCGTTCAGATTTTCCGTCGTGCCATCTTCACCGTTGTCGTAGGACAGCGCAGCGCCATTCTGGCGCGAATCACCGTCATCAGTATTGGTATCGTTGTTGACGCGGGCAAAATAGGTGATGCGGATAACCGGATCAATAGCACTGCCAGCAGTGTCGTTTTCGCTCTCGGTATCGACAGTTCCGATATTCCAGGTAGCATCGGGTGAAGTGTTATCTCCGGGGAAGCTGTTGAACGCCGCTTCCGACGGCGCCTGACCGTTGATCTGTTCGATGCCGACAAATTCGTAGGTGATATCGTAGTCGGCATTGTGGGTCAGCACATAGCCTTCCGGGCTGCCGAGTTGGTCGGTCACCACCACATTCTGGCTGATGCCCTCCGGCAAGCGGATTTCCAGTTGGAACTGCTTGTGCGCGCCGATGGTGGGCACCACCAATGGGTCCAGATCGGCCTTGCTGAACTGCAGCGGCGGGACTTCTGTCTGTGCTGCGGCATCGGTTTCGTAGTTGTTGATCGCATCACCGGCATTGGGTAGTACACCGATACGCATACCGTCATCGGCGCCGTCGGTGCCGATACTGTTGGAGCTGTTGAGCGCGACGTCCTGCCCCGGCAGCGACTGCCAGCGGGCCTGGATGGTGTTGTCGAGAATTTCGTGGGGCTCTACGTCCTGTTCCACCTGCACCTCGAAGGTGAAGGACCTGGTTTCGCCGGGCGCGATGGTGTAGTCATCGTTGCCGCGGTTCCAGCTGAAGATGGGCGCGTTTGGACCTATGGTTGTGATGTCGTCGTTCTGCGGCGGATCTGTACCGCCGATATTGCCCTGGTAAACCAGTTTGGTACCGGTCAGGTCGTCCAGCACCTGCAGATTGTAGGCGTTGGCGGTACCGGTATTTTCCGCGGTTACGGTCACCGTAAGGATATCGTCCGCATCGCTGTTGGGAACGGCGAAGGACTTGGTGAGCTGGATATTCGGCTCCAGCACTTCCACTTCGTGGGCGTCGAAGGGCACAACGACCAGGTTCCCGCCCTCATCGATATAGCGTACTTCTGCAATAGTTCCACTAGCACCACCACCATTGGTCAGTACATCGCCGTTGTCGGTATTGGTGCTGTTTTCAATGCGGGCAATAAACTCCACCGGAAAATCGAACAGGCTGCCGGCAACCGTAGTCAACTCCTGGTCGCCGAAATCCCACTCGATATAGTCGTTAGTGCCGGTGCTGGTACAGGTGGGCGCAAAACTGCCGCCGGGCACAAAGCCGCCCGCATCGTAGGGCGACGCGTCCAGGTCGACCACCTGCCCTTCGATACAGCGCATTCCCGCCGGCAGCTCATCGCGGATTCTAAAATCGCGCAGCTTGGCCGCGGGGATCTGGGTGGTCAGCTGGTAGCGAATTTCCTCACCCACTACCACCGTATCGCGGCTGGTGCCGCTGGCGGTGCCATTGGATAACTCCAAGGCCGCTTTTGGCTGGGCCTGTACTTCGATAATGCGCATCTGCGCCTGATCGCTCGGTCCGGTATAAATACGGGCGCCGCCGATACGGGGGTCATCGGCAAAGGCAATACGCGGGTCGTTCTCATTGCCTACTGGCGGGTTGCTCTGGTTGCTGACCTGGTCTTCCAGACTGTCGTAGGCCAGCACTTCCGCGGTATTGGTAAACAGCTGCTGCGGCGCCACCGACTGGTGCGGCTCGACCCGGTATTGAAGGGTTACCGACTGGCCCGGATCAATGCGCTTGAGTGCATCCGAGTGCTCGTAGGAGAAGGTGATTACCGCCGGCGTGCCGTTTTCACGGCAGTGGGTCGCCTCCACATAGTCGGTGAGACCGGCACCGGTGCCCACCAGGCCGTCGTCCTCGCCGGTCTCGGATACGCCATCGCCGTCGTTGTCGATCCCGTCGCTGTCGAAGGGGCGCACGCACATCTGCCCGGAGGCATCCAGCGTGTCGGTGACCACTACGTCGTAGGCCGGCGCGCGGTCCGCGCCGTTGCCCGCCGCCCGGTTGGAGACAATAATCCTGAACAGATACGTCTGGTCCTTGTGGCCTTCGTCGGTCAGGTCCGTCCAGCCGTCGGTACCTTGCGCCGCATTGGGATCACAATCGTAGAGGTTTTCATTACAAACCTCTTTAAGGATCTCCAGCTCCGGCTCGGTAACGGTCAGCTCCACCGTCCGATCGGATTCCGGCGGATACCCGGGAATATCGCTCTGCTGGCCATCCACCGTGGCGACACCGTCATTCACCTGGATGTCCACCCGCTCGCCATCGGAATCAAAAATTGCCAGGAAGTAGGCGCGCCCCACGTCAATACTGGAATTGCCCTGGCGGTTGGGATCGCTGACGGTATCCGGCTGGTCGTTGAGCAGGCGGGTCGTCATGCCGGTGCGCAGCCACTGGTCCTTGACCTGGATGCGGTCGCTGCCCTGCCCGAAAATCCAGTCCAGGTCGGTCTCGTCCAGCAAGGTATTGAGACCGCCACTCTCGGTAATCGAACCTTGCGCAATATCGTTGTCCGGCAGATAGCTGTGCGCAATATAGCCCTGGCCATCCGGCAGGTCGTCGCGGACGGTAATATCCTCCACCGCAATCAGGGTAAAACCGGGTGTATCGAAACCAAACCAGCCGCCACCGTGAATCTGGAAAGAGCATTCCTCGCCGATAATAATATTCTCGTCAGGGAATCCAGCCTCATTCAGCTCATTGCACAGGCCGTCCTGGTTTTTCAGCAGGTTGAAGCCGAGCACCCGGGCGCGCACGCCATCCAGGGTGTAGTTGTTGGCCTCCTGCTGGTTGGGCGTGGTCTCGGGAATGGAAGCCAGGCTTGGGAAAGTCAGCGGATCTCCACTGGCGAGGCGTATTTCACCAACCACGTCCGCACGAAAGGTCAGATCGTCATCCGCGGCTCCGGCATTTCTCTCCACGTCGAAAGTAAATGTCTCGGTTTCCCCAGGCGATATGGTCCCGCGCTGGCACAGGTAGACCCTGGCGGAAGCGGGGATAAAGTCCGGCTGGTTCCACACCGGGTGGGGAGGCGGATTGGAGGTGGCACTACAACCGGCGGCGGGGTTCACCACATTCATCGCCTGGCCGAAGGTGGCATAGATAAAGTAGTCCTCACCTTCGGTTTCGTGACCGCCATTGTTGGTCACGCTTACCGTCAGCGGAGAGGTGCCGCTGTCCCGCACTATATAGAGCGGGAAGTCCATGGAAACATCCAGGTCTTCCGGGTTTACCGGAACATTATCCGTATGATCCTGGGTTCGCAGGGAGCCCGGATTACAAAAATCCTCGAACTGGACAAAAATCTGGTTCTGCAGGGTGGTGATGCTGTCCGGATCGGTGCCGTCTCCGGAGTTTTCCTCCGGCACATCCAGGTTCGCGGCCAGGTCGTAGTAATCCTGGTTGATGGTCACGATGCGGAAACGGAAACGAATGCTGTCAGCGTGACGCAGCATATTGACCTGGTCACCGTAGATAGGATGAGCTTCATCGCTGACCAACCGCAGGGTAATCTCCGTATTCTGCAGTGGATCGGAGTCCAGTGGGTCCCATTCCAGTTGATCGGCAAATCCATCGTAATCGCCGCTGTGGCCACCGGGTCTGTTCCTGTTGAGAATGGTCGGGTCAAAGGTCGGGTCCACCACATAGCCCGACGGCAGCACATCCCGCAGCTGTACATTCTTGACCGAACCGCCGGTGTTGTTGGTCACGCGGATGGTTACATAGCCGCGGGTGCCCAGCGGCTGGCTGGTATTGAGGCCGGTCACAGCACGGGCGATGGTCAGTTCACCCTGTGATCGAGCACTCATCTGCGCTTGCGCGGTAAAGGGGCCGGAACCACCGGATGTCCGGCTGATACCGCCGGGACCATTGCCGGTAATCTCACAGCCCCACTGGAAGTCACTGACGGTATTGGTGCCGTTATTACTACAGGAGGTATTTACCTTGCCCACCAGATAAATATTTGTCTGGCCTCCAGCGGGTACGTCCACAACGCCCGGTCCGCTGGCAAAAGCCCCACTCAGCACGAAATCATCAATGGTGTTAGTGGCGCTTATACAAGGCGCACCGCCGACGCCATTGTTATCGGCGATCGTCTGGGCCGACCCCGCATCCGGACAGGCGTGGCTGATAGTGACATTGGGGTCGGTCATCAGATCGTCCAGACGGACGTCCTGCATATCCGCCAGACCATTATTATTGATGCTGATTTGCCAGACGATATCGTCGTTGATATTGCCGAAAACGGTATTGGTCCAGCTGCTCTGCCCCGCGTCGCGGTTCTGGCCCGTCTTCGACAGGGATGGAATCGGCTCCCGTATAGAGAGATCCCCGTTGCCGCTGTCCCCACCAGAGGTGGGCCCACCGAAATCATCAGGACAGGACTGGTAAGTGGCCTGGGCGGAAATCTGGCGACTGAGAGGAATGGCCACCAGGTTTTCCTCCTGACCGGCCTGGCTGCGCACGTCGAAACGGATTTCAACCCGGGAACAGTCGTTGTCAAAAACATTGTTGGTAGAGCAGCTCCCAAAAGAGCGGCTCAGGGAGTTGAACTGGGAGATCTGCGCAGCGGTCCAGCGGGGATTATCCGCAGGAGACCCGGGGTCCGGGTCGATAAAACCGACGAATCCCCCATTGTGGAATACGGCAGCATTACCGGCATACTCCAGCCGGGGGTTGCTCAAATCCACATTGACTGCGATATTTTCCAGGCTCTGGTCGGTGGGGTTGCGCAGACGCACGGTAACCTGGCCGGTGCCACACAGCTCGCAATAGCTGTTATTGGTACCGCGATCGTCAACGGCAACGACGGGGGTGGAATTGTTGAGCGGGCAGCTGTCAAGCGCCATTGCATCCTCAGCGGACAACACAAATCCACAGCAGGCAAGCACCAAGCCAACAAGCGCACTCTTCAATGATTTCCGCCCCATTACACCCAACATCATTGCTATTTTTCAGTCGCCACTCTTGTTTGGGGTTCCCGCCCCCCCAGCGCCGTCACGGCACCGCCGCCGGGCGGACACTACCCGGTGGTGGAACTTTATTCAGAAACGCAAGGGTTGGCCGTGAAGCAGGTCATAAACAGCGGCTTGGCAGGCAACTTTTTTCAGGTCTGCCAAGCAGTTCTCAGGGGAACTTGAGGCGGATTCTTAAGTGGCGGGTAGGTGGGTGCGGGTGGCTGGCTGGGTCACCCTGAGTTGTCGGTCAGTCCCTCGTCCCCGGCGAAGGTCTGGGCTGACTGAAAGATTGATCGCGGCCATGGGCGGATGGCCGCCCCGCCGCTCCTACAGGGGTCCTCGCCTGCTGGCAGGCTTCTGTGGCGGGCCTTTGGCCCGCTTGCGGAGCTGGAGCTCCGCGGTCCCGGGGCCCCTACTCCACTTTTGGAGTTGATCCCGGCCGCTCTCCAGGGGGGGCGTTTTTATCTGGGCGATACTCGCAGCCTTTGGGCCATCGGACTTCCGGCTGTTTGCGCCGGGACGCCAGGCCGGGAACGAACTGTAGTTGAGGGAGTGATCTGGAGCCGTGAAGCAGGTCAAATTAACAGGATCAGGGAGGCGGAATTCTTTATTTGCCAAGTAGCTCTCAGTGACCTTGGGTGGAATCTTAAGTGGCGGGCAGGTAGCACTGGGGCGGAGGGTCGGCCACCTTCTGAATTGCCTATTAGTTCCTCGTCCCCGGTAAATATCTGAGTTGGTTGGAGGATTGATCGCGGCCATGGGCCGCTCCTACAAGTTGCTCGCCTGCAGGCGGACTTCTGCGGGAGGCCTGGGGAGCCGCTTGCCGAGCTGAAGCTCGGAGCTCCCAAGGAGCCTTGGCGTCTGCCGGGCACTGTCACCGCGCCCACCCATCTCCCGCGGACCATTTCATCTGGAAAACTTCCTTTTTCTCTCGAAGCATCTCGAGCGGCGGTAGCAGGAACGACTGTAATTCCTGAATCACTTTCTTTAACTCCATATGGGCAAGACCATTTTTCTTTAGAAATGCCCGCCACTGAACTTGCTTTTGCGAGTCAAGTGCAAATTCCTCCGAAAGACCGTACGGAACTCCACTGGGCATGGGAGTGCGACGCCGTTCAAAAGTGGCACAAATTGCCTGGCAAAGCAGGTTGCCGGAGAATTCACTGAAACGCGACAGGATGCAAAGATCGAAATAGTCCTTCATCCGACTGTTCGCGGCCCCAAGAATAACCATTGCCTGAAATTTTTCGGCAATTACGGTGTAACGCGGGTATGCACGCAGTATTGGGGCAGGCATATCGGGCAGCAAAGTCGGGTAGTTGATGATATCCGGGCCAGGCGTTATGGCATCACCGAAACCTACATCAACCTGTACAGAGCAACGCGCACCATCGAGGAAACCAGGCAGTAAAACCCGCACACCCGAATAGCTGGATTCCTTACGGATTTCATTTGCGCGAACTGACCCTGGCTGGAAGTGGATACCATCATCCAGTTCTACTGCACAGATTTCCCGGAATATTTCCTCAATGTCGGGTACCTCGGCTGAGCCGAAACCCAGTAAATCCACATCACGCGTAGGGCGATGCGGAACGTCAAACCATAGATCGAATAACAGGGCCCCCTTGAGCAGAAATTGGTCAGCGCAGTCGGAAACGCTTAGGCGGTAAAGCAGCCGCTCAAGAGCATAGCGGGTGAGAATCAGATTGAAATCCAGCTTTTCAGCTCGGGCTTTGTCCAGCAGTTTTGCGCGGATAGAGGCCGCAATGTTTCTTTTACTCACACCAAACTTTCCAGGTAAGGGCGCATAACATTGGATACCCGGCAAGCGCGGGCACAGCGCCACAGTTCGTCCATGCTCACACGCTGCTCACTCCAAGCCTCGCGCAGAGCTTCCAAGGCAACATCCAGGCCGATTTTATTGCGGTATTTGAAGCAGTCCGCCACTGTCTTGGCGACACTGGTGATGCGTACTGGAACACCATCTATCTTGTGCTCCTCCACGGCTTCCCTAAGCGCTGAATCTGAAAACCTGACAATTCGCAATGGTGGATAGTCCAACTGTGGCATGCGTGCCTTGTTTGGAATAGCAAGCCACACTTCAAACGGAGATTGCGTGGTGAGATCGTAAAAACGTAACGCTGACAGCAAACAGATAACCGCCTTGGGGTATCTTCGGGCCACCTCGGCAAATGCCGTGTACTCAGAGATGGACCTATCGGGTAACGCGTACAGCCCCCGCCCTACTCGCATAAGAGCCCCCTGCCGAACGAGGCGAGTCAGGTCGGCCCGGTGGAGGCCCAATGGCTCAAGATCGCGCGCCCTGATCAGGCCACATTTGCGGACGAGGTCCAGGATTGCTGTGGAGGAAGTCACCATACGCGGATGGTGCTCCAAAATGTCGGCAAATGTCAATATTAGCCGACATATTGGCGCATTTTCTCATGTGTTGGAGGGCTTTTCCTTGGATGCCAAGTCTATCCCTGTTCCAAGTGGGTACTCAGCGACATGCTGTTAAAGGGACTCCACCCATTCCGCAGCCTGAGGAAAGGTCTTGCGGCATTTTTTTAGTGCCTTTTCAAGCTTTTCCGCCCAGCCTTTGCCGCGAGACAACAGGTCATGCTTGGCCTCTTCGAGCCCATCCGGCGCTTCCGCCAAGAGCACTTCCAGGATTTGCCCTGCCTGCAGGCGGTCTTTCTGCGCCTTACCGGCAAAAGCGGCGGTGCGGGATTCAGGTTATACGCAATCCGGGAGGATTTTGCGTATAACCCCGGCGGGCCTGTGGCCCGCTTGCCGAGCTGGAGCTCGGCGTTCCCAGGGGGCGGAGCTGGAGCTCCGCGGTCCCGGGAGGCCGTCAGGCCGCGGGGAGGAAGTCGATCGGGTAGCGGATGGTGATGGTCGGTACTCCTGCTTTGGGACCGAAGTTGAACCGTTTCACCCGCGCCACGATCTTGCTGTTCAGGGCCGGCGAGTCCATATCGCTGGACTCCACCTGCGCCAGGGACACCGAGCCGTCCGGTTCGATGGTGATTTTCAGCACCATCTTGCCCTGCAAGGCCGGGTTGCTGCGCAGTTCGCGGTTGTAGATGCGGTACAGCGAGGCCTTGTAGCGGTCGAAGACGATCTGGATTTCCTCGTCGGTACGGGACGGGCCCACGCCGTCGCTGAGCGGCCGCTCTTCGCCGGCGAAGTCGCCCTCGGTGCCGATGGAGCTCTCCACCCGGGAGAAGGCTACGCCGGCCAGGGCCGTGCCGGTACCGCCGGCGTTGCGGCTGAGCTCGGCGGTGTTGATGCCGCCACTGCCGGTCGTGGCCGCTGCCGTGATCAGAGAACGCTGACTGCGGTTTTCCTTCTTGCCCTCGGTGCTGAGCTGGGTCTGCTGGCCAAGGCGGTTGTCCAGGTCATCCTCGATAAGATCCTGGAAATTGTCCTTGAAGGCCAGGACGCCGGCGCGCTCGGCTTTCTTGCGCGCATCCTTTTTCTCCGCCTTGGTGGGCTTGGGATCCTGCTGGGCCACCTCCTGTTTGGGCTCAGGCTTCTTCTCCTCCTGCTTGGGCTTAGGCTTCTCCGGTTCCGGCGGCGGCTTGGGCTTGGTTTTCTTCTCAATCACCAGCTTGGCCAGGCGCTCGGGAATTTCCACCACTTCATTCTCGTCCGGCGCCGGCAGGGTCCACAGGGGCACCAGGCAACCGAGCAGCAGGGACACCAGCAGGGAGGCGAACAGGCAGCGGCGGAAGCGCCGTTCGTCTTCGCCCTGGGTGTGCCAGGGCATCACCATGGGGCGATATTCGGGCTGTTTGAACTCGCGGGTTACCTCGAACTCGAAGCGGGATTCTTCCTCCTCGCGGCGGAGGTTTTCGGTGCGCTCGTCCAGCGCCAGGATTTCGTCCTGGCAGTACTCGATCTTCTCGAGCACGCTGCGGCGGCGCTCCTGCAGCATGTCGAGGTTGGCGTTGAAGACTCTGACCGTGTTCTGGATACGGCGAATGATCTCCTTGGATGCATCCTCCCGGTAGTCGTCGGCCCAGAAGAGATCTCCGGCACCGGCCTCTTCCAGCTTGTTGAGCCGCTCGGAAATCTCGTCCAGCAGTTGGTGCTTGGTACCTTCCTGGTGCAGCTCTGCCAGTTTCGCATCGATCTGCCGGCGCGCGCTTTCGAGCGTGTGCAGACGCTTGCGAACCGATTCCAGTTCGCCGCCGACCGCGTGCTGTTGTTGAAGAAAATTACTCACAGACTTCCATTAACCTTGAGATGCTTTCTGAATGACCGCCAGGGAGACCTTGGTGTATCCCGCATCGGTACAGCTGGACATGACTTTCTTGAGCAAGCTGAACGGGACGGTTCTGTCCGCGAGGATATTCACTTCCGGCGGCAGCTGCTCCTGTTCTTCACCCTCAGCGGTCCCCGCTTCCCCATCCGGACTGGCGACGAGCAGGGCTTTGCCCATCTCGGCGATCATCGCCTGCTTGATGGCCTCGATAACGGTTTCCTCACTGTTGACCACCTCCTCGGTGGCGATCACCGAGTTGGATTCAACGAGTATTTCTTTTTCGGTCACCATCAGGGTCACGGTTTCCCGCGGCCTGGTCTCCACCACCGAGTCCGGCAGGGTAATAACCTTGGGCGGCTCCAGCGCCTCGTTGCTGGAGGTATTGGTCAGCAGAAAGAACACCAGGATGGTGAATACGTCCATCAGGGACGTCAGGTTCATGCCCGAGGTTTTCTTGCGCTTGTGGCTCCTGGCCATGCGCTTCATGCGTCGGCTTTCATGTCTCACGGCGCATCTCCTATGGATATATCCGGGAACAGAACCACTTGCTCTACCGCTTCGGGGTCATTCGGGTCACTGTCTTCCTCGCGCACATCGACGCCGCGCACGGCGTCCATCACGCCGACCAGGTGTTCGTAGGCGATATCCGGTTCCATCAGCAGGATGGAATCGGTTTTTTCCGGGTAGCTGCCCTTCACCTGCAGCAGGAACTGGCCCAGCTTTTTCAGGTCGTAGACCTCTTCCGTCGGCAGCACGGCCAGGCTCTCGCCCTCTTCGGGGTCCTCCCGCGGAGTTTGCGCGGTTTCGGCCTCCGTCCCGGTTTCCCCGCCCTGCTCTGTTGTATTCAGGTTAGGGAAGCGGGCGATCACTTTTTCGCCATCGCTGATTTCCAGCACATCCTTGCGCACCACCACTTCCACGGTCACCGTGGGGTCGTCCGGCGCGCCGCCGCCGGCACCGCTCGGCATGTTCAGCTCCAGGATGGTGACCCGCGAAAACACGGCCGATACCAGCAGGAAGGGCACCAGCACCACCATCAGGTTCAGGAAGGCGGTGATATCCAGCTCCGGAGCTTCTTTGTCTCTCGCGTGGCGCCGTCTTCTCATTACACTTTTTCCGCTTGCTGGCCTTTGACCGCGCTTTTGGTTTTGTCTACGGATGCACCGGCGCTCTGCGCATCGCGGGCCCGCACCTGCCTGGCCCCGCCGGCAGCGGGGGTTTCTGTCTCATGGCGTCGGCGTGTAGCGGTGGAAATCAAGTTCAGGGCCTTCACGGAAACCATTTCCAGGCTGTCGATGATCTCGCCGGTCAGGGAGTTCAACAGCGCGTGCACCACCAGCAGCGGGATACCGGTCATCAGGCCGAAGGCGGTGGTGTTCATCGCCACGGAGATACTGGCGGAGAGCAAGTCGGCCTTCTCCGCCGGATTGGCGTTGGCTACCGCGGTAAATGCCTCGATCAGGCCCATGATGGTGCCGAGCAGGCCGAGCAGGGTGGCGATGTTGGAGAAGAGGGCCACATAGGGGGTGCGCTTCTCGAGCTGCGGCATGATTTCCATCATGCTCTCCTCCATCGCGATCTCGATATCCTCGCGGCGGCGCACCGCGCCCTGGCGGGCCAGGCCCATGGACAGCAGCTTGCCCACGCTGGAGTTGTCCTGCCTGACCATATTGCGCGCGCGGTCGAAATCGCCGGCGGCCAGGACCGGCTGCAGCTGGTCCCACATGGCGCGGTTGGTGTGGCGCTCGTAGACCAGACGCAGATAGCGCTCAATCGCCACCGCGCTGCCCAGCGCGGCGACCAGGAGAATGGGGTACATGAAGGTACCACCGGTCTGGAAGAACGCGATTACGCTGTTGAAAAAGTCCATTACAAACCCTCTTTATAAATACCGCGGTAATTTTGTTGAATCTTTGTTTGTTGTGCGCAGGCCCATTTAATGGTCACGTCGCTGCGCTCCTGTGCCCATCCTACGGCGCTGCAAGCAGGCTCTACATGGCATTCCGCCTCAATCTCCGCTGAGGCTCAGCTCGTAGAATTCCAGTTCGCGCATAAAAACCTCCTTGTCCAGGGGCTTCAGCTTGTCGTTCATCAGGCTGGAGACGAGTTCGCTCTCCACGCCAACCTCGGAACTCTTCCAGGGCACAATGTAGAGAGACTTGGGCGCTTCCTTGTTGCCGATAATCGAGATGCCGGAGAGCTCCTTGATTTCATTGTCCACTTTTTTCCCCTCGGAGTCCGAGGACTGCTCCTGCGCGGCCGCCCCCATCGATACGAGGAAAAAAACGATCGCGAGTTTCACTTTCACTGGCCCACCCTCCTCTTCAAGTCAGCCATCCAGATGGTCACTTCTTTGTCGTCCGGTTCCAGGCGCAGGTACTCCTGGAATTGTGCCAGAGCGCATTGCAGATCTTGCAGATAGAGATCACACAATATGCCAAAATTTTTGACTAACGGCAGGTGTTCGGGATTCTTTGCCAAGGCGTTCACATAGATTTCCCGTGCCTCGGCAAAGCGGCCCTGCTTGCGGTACAGGACCGCCAGCTCGTTGGTCGCCGCCGGGTGTGCGTTGTCCAGCTCCAGGGCATGCAGCAGGGATTCCTCCGCGTTCTTTTCGTCGCCACTCTTGTAATAGGCGATACCCAGGTTGATATAGGGCGCCGGCAGGCGCTTTTCGCGCTCTACGACAGACTGGAGCAGTTCGATCGCAGCCGGGAAATTTTCCTCGCGCAGGCATTCCAGCGAGCGTTCGAAGTCGCGGTTGACACTGCCGGATACGCGCACCGAGGAGTAGTCGGACACCCTGCCGGTCTGCGGGCCGGAGGCGCAGGAGGCCAGCAGCAGCGCCAGAGACAGTGCGGCGAAACTGAGCAAAATTATTTTTACGGCCTTCAAATTCATAGGCTATCTCTTCTGCTGTAGGAGCGGCGGGGCGGCCATCCGCCGCTGGCGCGATAGCGGGCCTACGGCCCGCGTGCCGAGCTGGAGCTCGGCGTTCCCAGGGAGCCGCTCCTACAAGACGGTTTGTCAGGAGCCCTTGGGTTCTTCCGGTTCCGGGGACTCGGGCACGGGCACTATGGTCTGCAGGTACTGGCCCGCATCCTCGGTCCTGGCGTAGCGCGCCGGCACCAGGCCGGCCAGTTTGCCAATGCTTTTTTCCACCCAGCCGTTGTAGATGCCCACGCCCAGCAGCTCGACATTTTTCTCGTGTACCGAGATGGCCTTTTCCTCAAACGGATAGATCTGCTCTTCCAGCGCCAGCTCGTACTCCTCCAGCTCCAGCGGACTCAGATTGGTGGGCCGTTCGGACTCCTTCAGCGCCCGGCTGAAATGGAAGTAGATCTCCGCCAGGTAATAGGTGGCGGCCGCGGTGACGTCCGCCACCTGGTAGTCGATCAGATCGGTATAAGCGCTGGTGGCGCGTTTCATACGTATGCGCTTTGTGTTCAGGTTCTGTTCGATCGGTGCTACCAAACGCACCTGGGTAAAGGCCTGGTACTCGGGTTCCGCCAGCACCAGTGCGGCATTGCCGGCCAGGTAGCGTGTGCGGTCGTTGCGCTCCTCGCCACCGCGCCCTTCGATGCGCACCATTTCCCGCAGCTCGCCCATGTAGCTCTGTTGGTCGTCGGCAGCCTTGTACAGGTCGGCAATTTTCTGCCGGGTTTCCAGTGCCGGCTCCATAGGCGCGGGGAAGAGTTTTACGTAGCGGCGCAGCACGCGCAGGGCCTTTTCGCTGTCTTTGGCCGCGCTGTACAGGTCCGCCGCCTGGGTGAGCGCTTCGCGGCGCACATCCTCGTCTTCGGACTCCCGCTCGATGCGTTCGAATTCGCCCGCGGCCAGCAGCAGCTCGCCACTCTCCTGGTAAACCACGGCGAGTTTTTTGGTGACCTCCCTGGCCAACTCGTGCTCGGGAAAATGCTGGCGGAAGCCGTTGAGCACCGATGCCGCCTGGGTCCAGTCTTTGAGCACAATCAGGGATGCCGCGGCGTCGTATTCAGCGGTGGCCAGCATCGAGGCGCCCGGTGCCGCCTGGCGGATACGCAGGAAGTGCTGCGCGGCCAGGGCGTGATCTTCCTGTTTGCGCGCCTGGTCGCCCTGCTGGTAAATGGACGCCGCCAGGTTGTCGATCAGGCCGGCACGGTCTTCGGCATCCGCTGCGGTAAGGGCCAGTGCCTCGCCGTAGGCGGCCTCCGCTTCCACAAAAGTCTCGGTGTCGA
Source organism: Microbulbifer sp. (assembly GCF_051659245.1). Lineage (NCBI taxonomy): Bacteria > Pseudomonadati > Pseudomonadota > Gammaproteobacteria > Cellvibrionales > Microbulbiferaceae > Microbulbifer > Microbulbifer sp. The sequence continues at coordinate 1,984 of NZ_JBOFOC010000150.1, read as the reverse complement.
AGGAGGCGTGGGCCACCAGCATCCAGGCGGAACGGCGGATTTCCGTTTCCGCGGTGGGGAATTTCTCCAGCAACAGGCGGCCGTTCTGGATGGTCTGCGGGAAATCCTTGAGACTGTAGAGATCCTCCACTGCACCCACCATCACCTGCGGCGCTTTGGCGTGCTGCGGAAAGGTGTCGGCGAATGTCAGTGACGAGCGAATAATCTCCCGCTGGAAGGGCGCTCGCTTTTCCGCGCCCGCGTCCTTGAGCGCGCTGCCCAGGTGTTCCCGATAGGCATAGACCGCGGCATAGCCGGCCTCGCTGGAATCCTTGTGCGCCGGGTATTCGTAGGCGGTGCGCTCGTACTCCAGGGCGGCGTTGTGGAAGTCGCGGTTTTCCAGCATCAGGCCGGCCATCTGGTAGTTGATCTCCGGCGCGCGGGGTTTGTCGCTGAACGACTGCAGGTAGGCGCGGTACCAGTGAATGGCTTCCTTGTAGTGCTCCGCCTTCTTGTCTTTGAGGCGCTTGTCCTGGTAGGCGGCGTGATAGTGACCGGCCAGATCGATCAGGTTGCTCTGCAGGAATTCCACCGCTTCGCTGTATTCCGCAATATCGAATACGGTCCAGTACTGGGCGTTCAGCGCGTAAGTGGTGGCGAAGTCTTTTTTCGCATCCAGTACCAGTTTGGGGAAGCCGCCCTTCTGGTAAATTTCGATCACGCGGATGGAGAAATCCGGCGCGACCTTGTGCAAGGGGTTGCGGTCCACGAAGGCGTTGTAGGATTCGGCCGCGTCCTGGTAGCGGCGCTTGTCCAGGTAATACTCACCCAGGTGGCTGTAGACATAGGATTCGTAGTCCCGCACGCCCTTGCGCGAGAAGTAGTCCACGATGGAATCCGCCCCGCCCAGGTAGGAGAAACTCAGGCTGATTACGCGGAAGGTATCTTCGATGTGCTTGCGCTCGACGTCGTTGGTCTGCTGTTCGAAGTCGTAGCCCTGGGACACCTTGTGGTCGAGCATGGCGACGTAGTCGTCGAGCGCCAGCTCGTACATCTCCTGCTTGAACAGGGACCAGCCGCGCTTGTACAGCGCCAGTTCGTAGAAACTGGAAGCGACGCCGATTCCGATCACCTTGCCGTAGGACTCCTCTGCGTCCAGGTATTTCTTGCGGGTAAAGTAGTACTCGCCCAGACGGAAATAAGCCTCATCGAGATGCCGCGAGTTGGGATATTTGGCCACCATCTGGCGCAGCACATCCACGGCTTTGCCGATTTCCCCGGTCTCTTCATAGGCGCGGGACAGCTGGTACATCACCTGGTCGTTGCGGTCGTACAGCGGGTACTTGGCCAGCAGCTCCCGATACAGTGCGATCGCCTCGCGCGCATTGGCCGCGAGCATCGACTCGGAATCTCCGCCAGGCACGGAGAGCGGGCTGCTGTCGGAAGCGATATCCACGCCGGCGCTGACGCGTTCTTCAAATGCGCGGTCAGACTCGCCCCCGAGGCTGGCGATACTATCGGATGAAGACGGCGCCGCGGGTGGAACTGTGCCTACCGGAGCGTCGATACGGCTGGGGGCGGCGAGCTGCCGGCTGTTGCTCTCCGCCGCCTCCGCGTCGATGGCGACCACCGCGCCACTGCCGTCGGCCGCGGTGCTGGCATTGTCGATCACCACTTCTTCCGCGCGGTGGGCCTGCTTGATTTTCAGGTCGGCGATACGCCGCATGGCCTCCGGCGTCAACGCGGTTTCCGGGGTTTCCTGCAAATATTTCTGGTAGCTGGCCAGGGCCTTTGCCAGACTCCCGTCGATATGCTGTTCCTTGATTTCGATATCGACTTTCTTGAGGCTGCCGATGGTCTTGCCACTGTTGGACGCACAGGCGCTGAGCAGCAGGGCCAGTGAGGCGGCGGTGGCGCATTGTAGGAGCGGCAGGGCGGCCATCCGCCGTCGGCCGCGATGAATTTTTGCCAGCCGGAAAGGCGGTTCGCGGCCAGCGGCGGATGG
>NZ_JBOFOC010000149.1:0-1198 GCF_051659245.1 Microbulbifer sp. | reverse complement strand
ATCGCGGCCATGGGCCGCTCCTACAAGGCGATTGCGGTCAATAAAGCAGGGTCATCAGCTTGCGCTGGTACTGTGTCGCCAGTGGATCACCGGCCCCCAGGCTCTTCAGCATATCCAGGTAGGCCTGCCTGGCGGCGCCGTCGGCGAAATTCATATCCCGGCGCAGGATATCCAGCAGCAGGTCCAGTGCCTCCTGGTGGCGCTGGTTCTGGCTGTACTGTACCGCCAGCTGGTAGGCGGAATCGAAATCCTGCGGATTTTTTTCCAGCGCCTGCTGCAAGGCTTTGATCTCCGGGGAGTCCGCCGCCTGCTGCTTGAGTTCCAGCTGGGACATCAGTTGCTGGTAGTCGCTGTCCTGATCCGCCAGCATGATCTTGCCCAGCACCGTCTCCGCCTCCTGGGTGCGATTCTGTTCCAGCAGCACCGCCGCCAGTTGTTTGGCGATATCCGCGCGCTCATCGGACTCGTTGTAAGCCTGGCGCAGGACCGGCAGCGCCTCGTCCAGCCTGCTCTCCGCCACCAGTGCCTGGGCCTGCTGCAGCTTCAGATCCCAGGGTTTGGGCAGGTACTTGTCCAGCATTTCGCGGATCTGTTTCTCCGGCTGCGCGCCGGCAAAGCCGTCCACCGGCTGGCCGTCCTTCAGCACCATCACCGTGGGCAGGCTGCGCACGCCCAACTGGCCCGCCAGCATCTGCTCGGAGTCCGCATTGACCTTGGCGAGCAGGAACTGGCCATCATATTCCTTGGCCAGCTTCTCCAGCACCGGCATCAACTGCTTGCAGGGCTCGCACCAATCGGCCCAAAAATCCACCACCACCGGTCGCTTCATGGATTCCTCGATCAGTACCTGCTGGGCGTTCTGCGCCGTTACATCGACTATAAATTCGTTCACATCAACTCCTGATTCATTTATCGGTAGACCTCGTCCCGGCCATAAGCTAGTGTCCTGTATGGTACTAAATAGTGATACCAGAGCCCCCCAGATTGCCCACAGTTAGGCGCAGCTCGCAGGGAATGGTCATTCCATTTTCAAGAGCTGCAACGCCGCTGTGGGCAATCTGGGGGGCTCCCTCCGGGCGGGCCGCTAAGCAGCCATCTGCGGCGTTGCACTTGCTTGACGTAGAATGACTACGCCGGCGCAAATGCGCCTTGCATCTGGCCGCTTAGCGGCCCGCTGGTATCACTATTTAGTACCATA
>NZ_JBOFOC010000148.1:0-35991 GCF_051659245.1 Microbulbifer sp. | reverse complement strand
GAGCTCCAGCTTCGCAATTCATCGGCGGGCCTGCGGCCCGCAAGCGGAGCTGGAGCTCCGCGGTCCCAGGTGCCGAGCTGGAGCTCGGCGTTCCCAGGGGTTAACCGCGGTCGGTGATCGGTGTCACCTTGCGCAGTTCCGGACCGATATATTCCGCACTCGGGCGGATAATGCGGTTGTCCTCGCGCTGCTCGAATACGTGGGCGCACCAGCCGGTAACGCGGGACATCACGAAAATCGGCGTGAACAGCTTGGTGGGGATGCCCATAAAGTGATAGGCGGAGGCGTGGAAGAAGTCGGCGTTGCAGAACAGTTTCTTCTCCCGCCACATCACTTCCTCGCAGCGCACGGAGATCGGGTACAGCGCTTCGTCGCCCACGTCGGCCGCCAACTTCTCAGACCACTGCTTGATAATGGCGTTGCGCGGGTCGGACTCGGTGTAGACCGCGTGGCCGAAGCCCATGATTTTTTCCTTGCGCTCCAGCATGCCCAGCAGTTCTTTTTCCGCTTCATCCGGTGACGAGAACTTTTCTATCAGTTCCATGGCCGCTTCGTTGGCGCCGCCGTGCAGCGGGCCGCGCAGGGAGCCGATGGCGCCGGTAATACAGCTGAACAGGTCGGACAGGGTGGAGGCGCAGACCCGCGCGGTAAAGGTGGAGGCGTTGAACTCGTGCTCTGCGTATAGGATCAGCGATACGTTCATTACCCGCTCGTGCAGCGCGTTGGGTTTTTCGCCGCGCAACATATGCAGGAAGTGAGCGCCGATGGAGTCGTCGTCGGTTTCGGTTTCGATGCGTATGTCGTCGTGGGTGAAGCGGTACCAGTAGCAGATGATCGACGGGAAGGCGGCCAGCAGGCGGTTGGCTTTTTCCAGCTGCTGGTCGAAATTCTTCTCGCCCTCCAGGTTGCCCAGCATGGAGCAGCCGGTGCGCATCACGTCCATCGGGTGGGCGTCGGCGGGGATGCGTTCCAGCACATCCTTCAGCGCCTGTGGCAGGCCGCGCTGGGATTTCAACAGGCCTTTGTAATCCGCCAGCTGTGCGCTGGTGGGCAGCTCGCCGTAGAGGATCAGGTAGGCGACTTCTTCGAACTCACAGTGTTCCGCCAGATCCTTGACGTCGTAGCCGCGATAGGTCAGGCCGGAGCCGGACTTGCCAACGGTGGACAGCGCGGTTTTGCCGGCTACCTGGCCGCGCAGGCCGGCGCCTCCGGTTTTTTTCTCTGCCATCACAATTCTCCTTTTATGTTGAGTCTGTTCAGGTCTTTGTAGGAGCGGCCCATGGCCGCGATCGGGCTCTATCGCAGCCCCAGATATCGATCGCAGCCATGGGCGGATGGCCGCCCCGCCGCTCCTACAAGGTCATTACCAATTAATGGCGGAAAAGCTCGTCCAGCTTCTGCTCGAACTGATGGTAGTTCAGATAGTCGTACAACTCTTCGCGGGTCTGCATGCTGTCCACTACCGCCAGCTGGTCTCCGTTTTGCAGGATGCTGGTATAGACGTTTTCCGCGGCGCGGTTCATGGCGCGGAAAGCGGACAGCGGATACAGAACGATGTCGGCACCCGCCTCGCCCAGCTCTGTGGCGTTATACAGCTTGGTTTTGCCGAATTCGGTGATATTGGCCAGGATGGGTACGTTCAATGCGTTCTTGAAGGCGCGGTAGTGCTCCAGTTCGGTCACCGCCTCGGCGAAAATGCCGTCGGCACCGGCTTCGATGCAGGCGCGGGCGCGCTCGATGGCGGCTTCGAGTCCCTCCTGGGCGAAGGCGTCGGTGCGCGCCATGACGAAGAAATCATCGTCGGTGCGCGCGTCCACCGCGGCCTTGATGCGGTCGACCATTTCCCCTTGGGACACTATCTCTTTGTTGGGGCGGTGGCCGCAGCGCTTCTGCGCCACCTGGTCCTCGATATGCACGGCGCCGGCGCCGGCGCGGATCATTTCCTTTACGGTGCGGGCGATATTGAAGGCGCCGCCCCAGCCGGTGTCGACGTCCACCAGCAAGGGAAGTTCGCTGGCGCCGGTAATGCGGCGTACGTCTTCCAGCACATTGTCCAGGCTGGTAATTCCCAGGTCCGGCAGCCCGTAAGAGGCGTTGGCCACGCCGGCGCCGGAGAGGTAGATGGCCTTGTGGCCGATGCGTTCGGCCATGACTGCGCTGTAGGCGTTGATGGTGCCGACCACCTGCAGCGGATGGTTTTTCTCAAGGTTTGAGTCGGCGAGGGCGCGGCGAAAGCGCGCGCCGGCGGAAGGGTTCTGGCTCATGGACTCACCTCAGTTTTTTCTCGATGTTCTGGCGGGAGGCACGGATATGCCGGCGCATCAACAGCTCGGCCAGTTCGCCGTCACCCATCTCGATGGCCTCGATAATATGGCTGTGCTCGCGGAAGGCCCGCTGCGCCCGGGGGCTGGGCATGCCCAGTTGGTACCGGTACATGCGCACGCGGTAGTAGAGGCGGTTGCACAGGGTGTCGATCAGCAGGTCGTTATTGGAGGCCTGCACGATGCGGAAGTGGAAATCGAAATCCCCCTCCGGCTGGAAGTAAGCCCTGCCCGCCTGCAGTTCCTCCTGCTGCTCGTGGCGCGCGAGCATCTGCCACAGCTCGGCGATGTCCTCGTCGCTGCGGTGCTGCGCGGCCAGGCGGCAGGCCATGCCCTCCAGGGCCTCGCGCACTTCGTAGAGATCCAGCAGGCCGCGCTCGGTGAGATCTACCACCCGCGCCCCCACGTTCACCCGGCGCTCCAGCAGTCCCAGGGACTCCAGGCGCATCAGCGCTTCGCGCAGGCTGCCCCGGCTGGCATTGAAACGCCGCGCCAGCTCCGGCTCGCTGATTTTACTGCCGGCGGGAATCCTGCCCTCGACGATCTCGCCCCTCAGAGTCACAAACAGGCGTTCCGGCAGGCTCAGGCCCGGCTCCAGCGGCTGTAACATCTCCCCTTGCACCCTTGGGTCACTCCTTCAGCTTCGAAACAGGATTGTCGACAATCTCCAAAGTGATTGCACCATAATTCAGGAAAAAGTCGCCGTCAATCGGTTATTCGGGAGGTTATTGTTGACAATTTTATAATGGAGCTGACCTGCCCTCCAACAGTAGTCTTGTTGCGACTATGCGGGCATAATAGCGCCCGCGCCGGTACGCCTGTGCCCGCTCCGCACCCTATTCTTGTCTGGGATAGCGCAAATGGATCGGCTGGCCGGGACGCAAACCCACCCCGATCATTGGTAACAATTGAACCGCTGGGCCGGCTGCCGATACCCGAGTAGATTGAGTTATGCCGAAGAGTATTATCAGGCGTTGGCTGCCAACTCCCGAACAGGTTCGCGCCAAGAGCGGCCTGAAGTTTCTGGGCGCCCTGCTCCACGACCCGAACCTCTTCCATCTCAACCGCCACTCGGTTTCAGTCGCGTTTGCCGTCGGTGTCTTTACCAGCTTCCTGCCGGTGCCCGGGCAGATGATTATCGCCGCGCTGTTGGCGCTGTGGTTTCGCTGCAACCTGCCTCTGTCGGTGATCCTGGTGTGGATCAGCAATCCGATCACCATGCCGGCCATGTTCTACAGCACCTATAAGCTGGGTGCCTGGATACTCGGCACCCCGCCGCTGGATTTCAGGATAGAACTTTCCTGGGAATGGCTGACCAGTGAGGTGGGAAAAATCTGGCTGCCGCTTTTTTTCGGTTCGCTGCTCAGCGGCATCTTCTTCGCCGCCGTGTCCTACTTTACGATGCAGGCACTGTGGCGGTGGCATGTGATAAAGCGGTGGAAAATACGGCTGGCGAAGCGGTCGGTGATCAATAATCGGTGACCAGTGATCAATTGCGCCCGCGCGGAACCCTAACTGATCGCTGATCACTGTTCATTGCGAAGCGCCGCCGCCGGCTGCACACGGCTGGCCTGCAGTGCGGGGTAGAGGGTCGCCAGCAGGCTGAGCAGGAAGCCCGCCCCCACTACCAACGCCACGTCCGGCCACTGCAATTGCGACGGCAGGTAGTCCACCGGATAGACATCGGATTTCAGGAACTGGATGCCAAACAGGGATTCCAGCCCCGCCACGAGTTCGGTCACCACCAGCGAACCCACAATCCCGAGAGCTCCCCCCACCAGCGCACCGACAAGGCCCACCAGCGCTCCCTGGCTGACGAACGTCAGCAGTATCTCGCGGGTGCTGGCGCCCATGGTGCGCAAGATGGCGATATCGCTGTGCTTGTCGATCACCACCATCACCAACGTGGAAACCACGTTGAAAGCGGCGATGGCGATAATCAGCAGTACCAACAGCCCCACCAGATTGCGCGACATCTGTATCGCCTGGTAGAGATTGCCATGGGTGCTGCTCCAGTCGCTGCCGTAGAAATTCTGCGCCGGCAGCTCGCCCAGCAGCCGCCGCATGATCCAGTTGGCCTCGAGCATTTTCCCGAAGCGCAGCTGTATCCCGGCGCCGCCGGTTCCCCCCGCCAGCGACTGGGCCTGCGTCCAGTCCAGCAGTGCCAGGGACTGGTCCAGCGCAGTGCCGGAGTGGAAGATGTCCGCCACCCGGAAGCCCGCCAGGCGCGCCGCGCGGCGGCCGCCGTCGGCGCCGCTGTCCGGGACGATCAGGGAGATATGCTCACCCTTTTGCACGCCCAGTTTGTCGGCGATGCCCTGCCCCAGGATCACCCCGGGTTCGGCGGGGTCAGTAAGTTCGGCAAAAGCCTGGGGATCGAGAAAGCCGCCAATATTGGAAACTTCGACAATGGTCTCGGGATTGATGCCCTGCACCAGCAGCGGCGTTACTTCGGGCCCGCTGCGCGCCAGGGCGTTGACCTGCCAGACCTCCGCCGCCGCCATCACCTCCGGGTCCGCCGCCAGTTGGTCGCGCAGGGCCGGCCAGTCGATATCGGGGTCGGCGTTGTAGATGGTCGCGTGGGGCATAATGCCCAGGATGCGCTCGCGCAGCTCGCGATCGAAACCGTTCATCACCGACATCACCACGATCATCAGCGCCACGCCGAGAATCAGCCCCACCATGGACAGCCCGGAAATAAACGATACCAGCCCGGCGGAATCCTCTCCGCGGCGTTGGGCGCCGGCGTAGCGCAGGCCGATAAACGCGGACAGTGGTCTAAACATGATCGCCCCGGTGCCAGTCGCTCTCCAGTGCGCCGTCGATCAGGTGCAGCGTGCGATCCAGCGCCGCGGCCAGGTCCGGGTCGTGAGTGACGATGACGAAGCTGATTCCCATCTCGTCGTTGAGCCTGTCCATCAGCTTGTGAATCTCTTTGGCGGTGGCCCTGTCCAGGTTGCCGGTGGGCTCGTCCATCAGCACGCAGGCGGGGTGCGTCACCAGTGCCCGGGCGATGGCCACCCGCTGGCGCTCGCCGCCGGACAACTGCGAGGGCTTGTGGGTCAACCGCTCGCCCAGGCCCACCGCCTGCAGCATGGCCGTCGCCCCCTCGCGGGCGCTGGCCACCGACTGCTTGCCGATCAGCAGCGGCATGGCCACATTTTCCAGCGCGGAAAACTCACCCAGCAGATGGTGGAACTGGTACACAAAGCCCAGGCTGCGGTTGCGCAGCCAGCCGCGCTGGTTGGCGTCCAGGCTGGCCAGGTTCTGCCCCGCCACCCAGACCTCGCCGGCACTGGGTGTATCCAGGCCGCCGAGCAGGTTGAGCAGTGTGGATTTGCCGGAGCCGGAGGCGCCCACTATGGCCAGCTTTTCGCCGGCTTTCACCTCCAGTTCCACGCCGCGCAGGACTTGCAGTTCTTTATTGCCCTGGCGGTAGCTCTTGCGCAGGGTGCGGCAGGCGAGCACCACGTCAGTACCGGAATTCGGTGACGCGACCTGCTCTTCAGTTATTTCCACTTGGCTGTTCATCAATTAATTCTTTTCTGCATAGGATGGGCAAAGGGGCGAAGCGGGCAGAAAAACCGCTCCATGCGTTTTCTGCATTCCCGCCTTCCATGGCGGGCTCGTGCCCATCAGCTCGATCGTTGATGGGCACGCTTCGCTTTGCCCATCCTACGGAACCGTTTTGTTCGTCATTCCGGCGTAGTTCACAGGGTGCGCCCTACTCGTACCGCAACGCCTCCGCCGGCTCTATCTGCGCCGCGCGCCAGGCGGGGAACAGCGTGGCCAGCAGGCTCATCAGCACCGCGGCAGTCAGCACCACGACCGCATCGGCGGTGCGGAATTCGGAGGGCAGGAAGCTGACGAAAAATACCCGCGGGTCGAAGATTTTCGCTCCCAGCAGGTTCTCCATCCAGCTGACCATGTCCGTCAGGTTGAAGGCGATCACTATGCCCAGCAGGGCGCCGATAAAGGCGCCGATAATACCGATGGCGCTGCCCTGCACCACGAACACCGACATGATCTGCCGCGAGGTCAGCCCCAGGGTGCGCAGCACCGCGATGTCCGAGCGCTTGTCGGCCACCATCAGCACCAGCGCGGAGACGATATTGAAGGCGGCCACGGCGACGATAATCATCAGCATCAGGGTTACCACCGTCTTCTCCATCTTCACCGCCTGGAACAGGCTGCCCTGGGAGTGGCTCCAGTCCTCGCCACTGTAGTCCTCGCCGAGGCTTTGCGCATAGGTGGACACCCGGCCCAGGGCGTTGTCCATATCGTCGAAGCGCAGTTGCAGTCCCTGTACCCTTCCGCGCATACGCAGCAGCCGCGCGGCGTCGTCGAGATGCATCAGCGCCATGCTCTGGTCCACCTGGGCGCCCACGGAAAAGACGCCGGCCACGGTAAAGCGCTTGGTGCGGGGAAAGAGGCCGGCGGGGGTAACCACCACCTCCGGCAGGGTGAGCACCAGGCTGTCGCCGGGGATCACGTTCAACTGGCGGGCGAGGATGCGCCCGAGGACGATGTTGTAGCTGCGCGGCTGCAGTGCGTCCAGGCTGCCCATGATCATATGCTCACCCACCGCGGAGACACTGCGCAGCGCCTGCGGGTCCACCCCCTGGAACTCCACGCCGTGGCTGCCGCCGCCGGCGCCCAGCAGCGCAAAGCCGCGCACAAAGGGGCTCGCCGCCTCTACATGGGGTTTCTGTTCGAGTTGCTGCGCGGCGTCGCGCCAGTTCTCCAGGCCATCGGCCTTCTCCACAAAGCCGTGGGGCACCACGCTGAGGATCCGGGTCTTCAGCTCCCGGTCGAAACCGTTCATCACCGAAGTCACCACAATCAACGCCATAACCCCCAGCGCCATGCCCAGCAGGGAGAAGCCGTTGATAAAGGAGATAAACTGCTGCCGGCGACGGGCGGCCACGTAGCGCAGGCCGATGTAGAGGGGGACAGGCTTGATCATGGAGTTGATTTAAGCCGAAAAACGTGAAGAAATCCAAGTGTTTAGGCAGAATATCTGCTTTAATTGGCGGATCTTCAAAATAACGCACAACCGGAGAAGGACAGATGTTCAGCAAACTCCGCACCCGCTCCGCCCTCCACCACTTGGCCATCGTTGCCCTGCTGACCGCAACGATGGGCGCCCGGGCGGAAACCGTGGAAGTACCCGTTGGCCAACAGGACCAGTTGGGAGAAATCACCGAATTGCGCGGCCTCAAGAAAGACGCTGTCACCACCCGCCTGGGTGACCCCCTCGGCATCCAGGGCCCGGTGGGCGACCCGGCAATCTCCCGCTGGGAGTACCCGGATTTCTATGTGTACTTCGAATGGGACATTGTGCTGCACACGGTGAAGAAACACCGCGGCTAGCCGCCGTTGCGGCATTGCACCGGTAGCCACCAGCAAAATCAACGGCCGCCTTTACGGGGTGGTCAGTGCCTAGGCCGTAGGGTGCGCCGTACGCACCGGGAAATGTGAGAGCCCGCATCGGCCCTGAGTTGGTGCGCCTGGCGCACCCTACGGCTGGTGCAATATCCGGATTAACTCTTCTTTAAGGATTCTTTAACCGCTCTGTTGGCCCCGGCCATGGTTGGGTAGTTGAAGGTGATGTGAACGAAGGATGGAAGGGGGGGTTGGCGAAGGGAGGTGGTGTTGATGAAGAATTCGATGGTGTTGTGTCAATCATACACCGACGGGGGCCTCCCCGCCGGCACCAGCCCTAGCTGACGCGCCTTGACGTATCCGTAGATGGCGCGGATGTCCTTCTTCTCGAAGAATCCGGCCCAGGCCGGCATGCCCTTTTCCTCGCGTCCCGCCATCGACACACTCAGGAACTCCCGGTAGGTCATGCCCTTCTCCAGGGATTTGCGAAGATCCGGCGCGAGTTCGCCGCCGACCGCATCGCCGCCGTGGCAGCGAAAGCAGTAGGAGTTGTATTGCAGGTAGCCGTGGAAAAGGTCTTCGGTGACGTGCTTCTGGTCGGGTCCGGTGAACACGGCGAAATCGGTCTGCACGGTCTTGCCGTCGTCGGTCTTGTAGCTGTGCGTCTCGCCGCCGGCCTCCGCCGCATCCGCCGATTCGTCCTCACCGGGCTCGAGCGACAGTATCCACTGCACCATCGCCGTCAGGTCGGCGTCGCTCAGCTGTGGATGCGGCGTCATCGGTACGTCGCCCCAGTTTCCCGAGCCGCCCTCCTTGATCTTCTTCACCAGCTGCTTTACCGCCGCCTGTCCCTCTCCCGAGTAGCGCTTGGCGATCTCGACGTAGGACGGGCCGACCAACTTCTGGTCGACCGCATGGCAGGTGGAACAGTCACTGGCGCGGACCTTGGCCTCGCCATCGGACGTCATCGTTTCACTCTCGGGCGTCTCTACCGCGCCCGCGGGCGCTTCGGCCTCGCCCTCGGGCGCCTTGGTATCACATGCCTGCAGCGCAAGGGCGGCGCAGAGACCGAGAGCCAGGGCCAGCGCGGCCCGGACGGGGATCTGGGGAAGGTGCATGCCGTGTGCTCCTATGGGATCAAAGGCCGGCGGTATCGTTGAACTAGCCGGTGCCGTCGCCGGTCAATTCCACCCCGTGCCGGCGCAGGATTGCTTCCAACTGCGAACCATGTGTTTTGATCAGCGCATCGAGACGCGCCTTCAGCGCGGAATCGTCCTTGCGTACCGCCATCGACATCGGGAAGGAGTACATCTCCGGCGAACCGGTCGCCCGCGAATTGGGTAGCGGCACCGTGGTCAGTTCGGGGAAATCATCGAGAAAGGCGCTAATCGCCGGCTGCCAGGTGATCATCACGTCGACGGTGCCTTTCTCCACGTCCTCGAGCATACGCCGCGGCGACTCGCCGCTGGCGTCGCCGATGTCGTAGGCTTTGGCCGCGGTCACCATGCCGCGCAGCTGCAGACCGGATTCGGCCGGCGTCTCCGACTCGAAACCGATCTTCAGCTTGCGCAGCACCGGCGAATCGAGGCTCTTCAGGTCGTAGCCGCGCGCCTTCTTGAACACGAACACATAGGAGGACACGTAATAGGGGCTGGTGGTCAGCTCTTCCTGGTTGCCGTAGGGCAGGTTCATCACCAGGTCGCAGCGCCCGGCGTCAAGGTTGCGCGCAAGGTATTCGTTGAAGCCGCCGGGACCGCGTGAATCGGCCCATACGTACTCGAGCTTGTCGCCGAGCTGGCGCGCGACGTAGCTGGCGACGGCATTCTCGAATCCCTGGCCGTCCCGGTTCGAGAACGGCAGGTAGGCCGGATCGGCGCAGACGCGCAGCGTGCCGCCGGCGGTCTGCGCCGGCGCGGCGGCGCAGACAAATGCGCCCGCCGCAAACATGACTGTGAAGAATACGTTTTTCATGGAGGGGTCTCCGTCGCTGCCGGTTGCGGACCGTCAATCGAGTGCGAACACCATCAGTGTTCCGCCCAGGGTGGTGTAGTCGCCCAGGGTCTCCGTGGCGCCTACCGCGCCAAGCCCTTCGGTGGCCTTGGTCAGGTTTGCGGCCAGGCCGATCGCCGCCCAGCCGCCCACGCCGGTGAGGATGGCCACGTACTGTTTGCCCTTGTGCATGTAGGCGATGGGATTGCCGATAATTCCGGAGGGAGCCTTGAACTGCCACAGCACCTTGCCGGTCTTCAGGTCGACCGCGCGGAACCAGCCGGTGAGGGTGCCGTAGAAGGCCAGCCCACCCTTGGTGGTCAGCACGCCGCTCCAGTCCTGGAAGCGGTCGTCGATCGCCCACTTGGTCTCGCCGCCGATCGGGTCGAAGGCGATCAAGCGGCCGCCGACCTCGCCCTTGTTCGCCGGATACATGGTGACCAGCGCGCCCACGTATGGGAAGCCGGCCTTGTACTTCACATGGAAGGCCTGGTAGTCCATGCACAGGCGGTTGGTCGGCACGATGAACAACCCGCTGGCCGGGTCGTAGGCGGCCGGCTGCTGGTCCTTGGTACCTTGCGAGGACGGACAGATGTTCTTCACGTTCTTGCCTTCTTCCGTCATCTTCTCCGGGTTCAGCTTCGGCCGCCCGGTCTGCATGTCGATGCCGCTGGCCCAGTTGAGGGTATCGTCGTACGAGTGCGCGGCCAGCAACCTGCCGTTGCTGCGCTCCCAAACATAGGCGAAGCCGTTGCGGTCGAAATGGGTCAGCGCGGGGATCGTCTCGCCATCGATCTCGATGTCGGTGAGGATGCTCTCGTTGACGCCGTCGTAGTCCCAGCCGTCGTGCGGGGTCATCTGGAATACCCACTTGGCCATGCCGGTGTCCGGATCGCGCGCGATCACCGACATCGAATATTTGTTGTCGCCGGGGCGCTGGGTCGGGTTCCAGGTACCGGGGTTGCCGGTGCCGTAGTAGAGCAGGTCCAATTCCGGATCGTAGGTGTACCAGCCCCAGGTAGTGCCGCCGCCCAGCTTCCACTGGTCGCCCTGCCAGGACTTCAGGCTGGAATCCTTGCCGACCGGCTTCTGCGTGGCGCCGTCGATGGTCTTGTCCGGGTCGAAAATCAGCAGATCGTCCGGCCCGGTGCTGTAGGCGCGCCACAGCTGCTTGCCGGTGCGAGTGTCGTTGGCGGTGATGTAGCCGTGCACGCCGTATTCGGCGCCGGACACGCCGGTGATTATCTTGTCCTTGATGATGATCGGCGCCATGGTCTGGGTCTGGCCCAGCTTCGGGTCGGCGTTCTGTACCTTCCACTTGACCTCGCCGGTCTTGGCGTCGAGCGCGTACAGGGTGCCGTCCAGCGCGTTGGAGAAGATTGTGCCATCGGCGTAGGCGACGCCGCGGTTGATCACGTCGCAGCAGGCCACCGACGGCGTGAACTTGTCCTGCTCCGGGGTGAATTTCCAGACGATGCGGGCCGGGTCGTCCAGCGACAGCGCGTAGACGTGGTTCGGAAACGGGCTCTGGAAGTACATCATGTCACCGATCACCAACGGCTGGCCTTCGTGGCCGCGCAACGCTCCGGAGGACATGGTCCAGGCGACGTGCAGGTCCTTTACATTCCCGGTATTGATCTGGTCGAGCGCACTGTAGCGCTGTCCTGTGTAGTCGCCGGTCGGCATCACCCACTGGTTGGGGTCCTGCGCCATCTTGATGAGTTGGTCGTTGGCCATCGTCGCGGCTGCGGGCAGCGCCAGGGCGAGAGCGAGCGCTACGGGCCATTTCCGGGAACGAACGGTTTTTGTTGGCATTATGGACTCCCTTCCTGTGCCGGAGTACAGGGAGTATAGACGGCGTTTTTTGGCCGTCAAATCCGCATGGCGCGCGGTTTTTCCGCCCATAACCGATCAGCGATTGGCCAAACGTGGGGGCATGCGCACCACCCGGTGAATACGCCTCTCGGAAAATGCCAGGACCGGCACTAAGTTGAGCGGAAAATCTGACCCCCTGTAGGATGGGCAAAGCGAAGCGTGCCCATCAAGGCCACGGAAGATGGGCACATCGCTGCGCTCTTTGTATCTGCTCGCGGGTACATCGCCCGCTGTTCATGGCCACGTGAAAAGGATGATGAATGTGGTAAAAGCGTTCCTTGTCACGCAGGCGCCGTTCGAACTCTTCCCGACTCCAGGCAGGTTTCATGCTTTGCTGATTTCCTTCGCCGAGGCGATCTTGCGGCCGTTGGCGGGATTGCGGAACACCAGGCGTTGGGGTGGTTCCTGTTCCGCGGCGAAACGCTCGGCCCGGCTCACGGCTCGTTCAATCAGATGGTGATGCGGCGACAGTCCGCAGACGGGGTCCGCATTGGCGGGGTCGCCGGTCAACAGGTAGGTCTGGCAGCGGCATCCCCCCGCGTCCCGTTCCCGCTCCGGGCAGGAGGCGCAGGGCTGCTTCATCCAGGCCGTGCCCCGGAAGTGGTTAAATGCGTCGGAATGACGCCAGATATCCTGCAGGCTCATCTCCCGGACATTGGGAAAGTCCAGGCCGGGTATCACCCCGGCGCTCTGGCAGGGCAGCGCGTCCCCGTAAGGATTGATGCTGAGAAAGGTGGTGCCCCAACCGTTGCAACACTTTTTCGGGCGGCCCTCGTAATAATCCGGCGCGACGAAAAGCACCCGCATGGCCGTTTCCCGGTGCTGCCGGAAATGCTCGGTAGCCGCCTCAGCGGCCCGAACCTGCTCCAGGGTGGGCAGCAGCCCGTCGCGGTTGTGCAGCGCCCAGGCGTAATACTGGGTATTGGCCAGTTCCACAAACTCGGCACCCAGGGATTGCGCCAATACCAGAAAGTCTGCCACCTGGTGGATATTGCCGCGGTGCAGGACGAAATTCAGGCCGCAGGGGATGCCCTGCCGCACCACTTCCTCCGTCATGGCGAGCTTGTGGTTGAAGCTGTCGCTGCCGCCGAACCGGGCGTTGCTCTCCCGGTCGCTGCCCTGGAAACTGATCTGGATGTGATTGAGTCCGGCCTCCCTGAAAGCGCTGATCTTGTCCCGGGTCAGTCCAACCGCCGAAGTGATCAGGTTGCAGTAAAATCCCATGTCCGAGGCTTCGCGGATGAGTTCTTCCAAATCCTGCCGTACTAGCGGTTCTCCGCCGGACAAGCCCAATTGTACGGCACCGAGGCGGCGGCCCTCGCGAAAAACCCGCAGCCACTCCCGCGTGCTCAATTCCCGCTTGCGCGAAGTGGATAGTTGCAGCGGATTGGAGCAGTAGGGGCATTGCAGCGGGCAGGCGTAAGTCAGCTCCGCCAACAGCCACATCGGTATGTGGCGCGCGTCCGCGCTGCCAGGCTCAATCCCCCGCACGCTGGATCCATTCACGCTGTCGCGCCTGCTGAAGAAATTCAGCGACATCTTCGGACAGTGTTTCCGCCCCGGGAAATTTCCGCTGCAGATCCGCCACCAGTGCCGCGCGGGTGGTGGGGGAGTGACATCGCTTGAGAATTTCCGCCGCGCTCTCGCTCAACCGCACCAGCCCCTCCGGGTACAACAGGATGTGGCAGCCCTGGGCCTCCTCCCATTGCAGGCGGTAGCGAGGATTCAGCAGGAAACGATCCAATTCCGTACTCACAACTCGATCTCCATTCCGTCCCAGGCCACCTCAATGCCTTCCCGCTCCAAAATGGCGCGTTCCCGGGAACCTTCATCCAGAATCGGGTTGGTATTGTTGATGTGAATCAGGACCTTGTGGGTTTTTTGCAGAGGGCGCAGCACTTCGATCATGCCGCCCTCGCCAGACTGGGGCAGGTGTCCCATGTCGGCGGCGCGGCGCTCGCCCAGGCACTGGGGACAGTTGCAATTCCACTGCGGAAATCCGCCACCGGCGCCGCCACCGGCGGCGGCGCCCAGAACGTGAACAAACACGGCAAACAGCCCCTTTCAGCGATGCCCACGGGCGGGTGCTCCGGAATTACCTTCCGCTACCACTACCGGGCCATGAAATACATGGTGATTTCGAAGCCCAGACGGACATCTTCAAACGTCGGTTTTGTCCACATGTGAATGACCTCTTTGATGGGTAACGACTCTCCCCGACAGCCCCCTCTCCCCTTTGGGGAGAGGGGGAGCCGGTCAGCGGCCCCTCCCCCGCAAGCGGGAGAGGGGAGAGTAGTTACTTTGATTGAATGATTGCACCGGTTGGTTTCCGGGCTTTTTTACCGTGCCATCCGATAGACCCCGGAAAGCGACGGGCCTGGGTGTGATCCATGCACCTCTGAAAATTGCGGTCGTAGGGTGCGCCCTGCGCACCAAAAGGTCTGAGACCCACGCCAACCTTAGGCCGGTGCGCACGGCGCACCCTACGGCACAAGCCAAATTCACATTTTTAGAGGTGCCCTCGATAACAGAAGACATAGCGGAGTATAGGAAGGAGTATGAATATAGAAAGTATAAATAGTGCTTTTTGGCCGTTAAATCCGCATCAACAGCGACTAGATGCCTCCTGAGAACACAGGCCACTATTGTAGGATGGGCAAAGCGAAGCGTGCCCATCAAGGCCGCGGAAGATGGGCACGTCGCTGCGCTCCTTTGCCCATCCCACAAGGAGAACCAGCTCATCTTAGTGCCATTCGGGTCAGGCCACGGCTCATAAGCTCACTTTGATACCGACGAATGCCGAAACCGGTGCGCCCGGCCCGACAAAGTGCGGCACCGAGAAATTCGCGAACTCCGGCACCTCGACTTCACTGGGGTCCTCGCCCAGCAGGCCGAAGTTTTCATAGTCCGTATCGAACAGATTGTTAATCGTCGCGTACAGCTCGAAGTGCCGGTTGAAGCGATAGCGCCCGCGCAGGTTCACGACCGAGTAGCCGTCGAGTGTGTCGAGCTGATTGGACTCGTCGCCGCGCAGGTACTGGTCCGAGTTGTAGATCATATCCAGGCCCACGCTGAACGCCTCGGTAACCGCGTAATCGCCGCCGAGCTTGAACTCATAATCGGGGACGCCCGGAATGTAGTCGCCGGCACGGACACGGATGGTGCCCTCCCCGTCGGCGAACGGGTGGTTCGGGCTCAGCACCTGGAAATTGTCCTCGAACGTGGCCTGCAGCCAGCTGTAAGCCAGATACCAGTCGAGTCTGCCCCAGTTGCCGTTGAACCCGCTTTCGAATCCCGCGCGCCGCGTCCGCTCGACGTTGGCGAACAGACCCGTGGCGCGTCCGGTGGTCTGGAAGAGGATGTCGTCGTGGTTGTCGGTGTGGAAGAAACCGAAATGATAGTGGGCGGTACGCAGGGTGCCGCGCACACCGACCTCGAAGCTCTTCGCGACGACCTGGTCGAGGGGCGGATCGGCCAGGAAGGCGTTCGGGAGCCGGCACTCGAATTCGACATCGTCCGGGTCTTCGCCGTCCGCGATGGCGTTCGCCACGGCCAGTTCGTAGACATGCTCGTTGCACGCCAGTTCGACCGGCGTCGGCGCCCGTGAGGACTCGCTGTAGCCGCCGTAGATATTCAATTCGTTACTGTGTGAATAGGTCAGCCCGACAGCGGGGTTGAATCGCTCGAAGACATGGTCGCCATTGAGTTCGGGCCGTTCGCCGGAGCGGTCCCGCAGCTTGACGTCGGTGGAGTTGAATCTACCCGATACAGTCAACGCCAGCTTGGGGGTCAGCGCGATCGTATCGGTGAAATACGCGCTGTAGCTCTCACCGGTCGTGTCGATATGCGTAGCGCCCTCCTCCACGAAGGTGCCCGTGCCCAGTCCCTCGGTGCTGCGCGTGGCCGGGTCCAGATTCGCGAGTTCCAACACGGATTTGAAGCGCGAGTCGCCATGGAACCAGGCGATTCCGGTGATAAACTGGTTCTTGCGCGCGAACAGGTCGTGGGTAAACGCGAGCTGGAGATCCGTGCCATAACTTTCCTGCGTGCGATCACTCTGGTTGTTGATGGCCTGATCCGAGAGGATGCCCGTGCCCGCCAGTTCATCGCTGAGATCCTCAATATTGAATCCGGCATCCTCACCCGCGGCCAGGGCCATGTCGTCCAGGAAAGTCTCGATATCGTCGACACTGGCGAAGCTGTTGTCGCACACGTCATCGTCGTCGAGGCCGAGCTCCTCCAGGTCGTCATCTTCGAGGCCTTCGATCAGCAGAGCCCGGCCGCCGACGTCGCAGATTGCGAATTCGGACGCATCACCGTTGAACGATTGTGTCTTGTTACGGCGATAGAATACATTGCCTGTGAAATTGATTTTATCCGTGAATGAATGCGCAGCATCCAGGCTGACCATGGTCATCTCATTCTTTGTAATATCGGGCGCGGTAAATATCGCCGAACGGTCCCGCGCAAGGAGTTCGACCGGAACGGCCCCGTTGCCGGTCAAATCGCTGTCCCCATATTGCGCATTGATACTGACGGAGCTGTCGTCGTCCTGCCAGCCAAGGCTGCCGTAGAGATTCAGTGCCTCGGTCGGCGAGGCGTCGCGCCACCCGTCCTCGTCGAAATAGCTGACGTTGGCATAATAACCCCAGCCGTCGCGGTTGCCGCCGGACTCAGCCGTGACGATCCTGCGCCCGAAGGAACCGCCCTGAAGCTGAAGGTTGTGTCCCTCGCTGTCGAAGCCGTTTTTCATTTCCAGAGACAAGGCGCCGCCCAGGGTATTGAGGCCGAACAGGGGGTTGCTGCCACCGATCAGGTTGATGCCGTGGATTGCTGATTGCGGCACGAGATCCCAATTGACCGCGTCGCCCAAGGGTTCATTGATGCGCACGCCGTTCTGGTAGACCGCCATACCCTGTGCGAGCCCCAGCAGCGGCGAGGCGGTGAAGCCGCGGTACTGTACGTCGGGCTGCAGCGGATTGTTTTGCGCGTCGTTGATCGACACGCTCTCCATGGTGCGATTGAGGAAATCCGCGATGCTCAGGCTCTGGGTGCGCTCGATGTCGTCGCCGTGGGCGGACTGTACGTTGTAGGGAATCTGCGTTTCGGGCAGTCCCGCGCCCTGGGTTGGAGTTACGCCGATAACGACGACCTCCTCCTGAATCTCTTGTGCGGTTGCCGCGCCGGCGCAGAGTGTTGTGGCCGCAGCGAGCGACGCGATTCGGGCGCGGCACCGAATAGTGGAAAGGAACATGTCTGATCTCCCTATCTTAGGGTCTGGATTTTCCAGTGGCAGACAACTGCTCCAGGTGCTGCCTGCATGACCGCTGGACGGTCCCCCGCCATCCAGGTTGGTCGCCGTTCCTACAGTCCGTAGGGTGCGCCGTGCGCACCGAAAAGGTCCGGAGTTCGCACCAGCTCCGACATGGTCCCAGCGGTCCGGCCGGGAGCGGCCCTACAAGAGGTCTGCTTGAATTTCGAGATAGAGGGCCCGCGGCTCGCCGGGAAAATAGCGGTCGCCGGAAAAACTGCTGTAGTCCGCCCGCTCCGCGTAGGCTTCGTCGGTGAGATTGATCAGTCGTGCGGAAAGCGCCCAGCGCTCGTCCAGCTGAAACCGGGTGCGCAGGTTGAGCAGGTCATGGCCGGGATAGCGGTGCAGGTTTTGCGGGTCGGTGTAGTAGCTTCCCCGATGCAGCCATTCCAGTTCCGCGTGCAGCTGCGCCGTGGGCTGCCAGAGCAGGCGCGAGCTACCGAAGTGGCGCGGGGCCGAGTCCATTAAATTATTCTCTATCGATATCCCGTCCAGCAGGCGGTCGTCCCGGTAGCGGTGTTCGGCGTAGCTGGCGGAGATTGCCAGTTGCCAGTCTTCGGCCAGGGCGTAGTCGAGGGCCAGTTCCACGCCCCGGTGTTTTGTCTCGCCGTTGGACTGGTTGAAAAAGTCCGCATCGCGGAAGATGACGTTGTCCTTGCGCATGGCGTAGGCCACCAGTTCGTAGCCGAGCTTTTCCCCTTCGCCGCGCAGGCCGATTTCCACGCTGGCAATTTTCTCCGGGTCCAGTTCCGCCACTGTCTGCCGCCGCTGCAGGCGGTAAAGTTCGGTGGCCTGGGGCGCTCGAAAGCCGTGGGCCAGGTTGAAAAAGAGCTGGCGGTTTTCAGCCAATTGGTAGATGCCGCCGATTTTCGGCGACCAGTTTTCAAAGCGGTCCTCGCGGTCTTCCGGCCGGCTGAAACGGCAGCCGCCAAAATCACAGGGAGTGCCGTCTTCCGCGGTGCGTCCGGCCAGCATGTGGTTGTCGTAGTCGTAAACCATCACCTCGTAGCGCAGGCCGGCGTTTAACGCCAGGGAATTGTTCACCTGCCAGTTCGCCAGCACAAAGGGTGCGGCCATCAGCGCATCCACCCGATAGTCGTAGTGCTTGCCCACGGGAATGGTTTCCCGCAGAAAGTCCGAACCCTGGGTGGGGATGTCCTGGCGTTCGAGTAGGAAGGCATGGGTGTATTCCGCATCCAGCCCCGCAATCAACTGCCAGGGCGCGCGGGGATCGGTGCGGTAGCTTGCGCGAATTCCGGCGCTGCGCTGGCCGTTTTCCTCCAGCGGCTGGCCGGGCAGGTAGTGTTGCAGGAATTCCATTTCGGTTTTGCGCAGGTAGGGGGTCAGGCTGAGTCGGGCGCCCTCTTCCAGGTCCATTTCCACCTGCGAGGACAGCCGCAGGGCGCGGGCATCGCGAAAGGCCTCCGGGTTGGGATTGGTTCGGCTCAGCCGTCCGTTGCGGTAGACACCCTCGCCTTCGACATAGCCGGCGGTCTCCTGGTTAAGGTTGGTAGCGGCCAGCCGCGTGGTGACAGACAGGTTGTCGCCATCGTGGCGATGTGCCAGGCGGAGTTTCTGCTGGTCGAAGCCGGACGCGTCCCGATAGCCGCCGTCGCCGGCCAAGGACAGGTCCGCGCGCAGGGCGTGACTGCCGGACCGACCGCTGTTGGCGGAAATACTTGTGCGCACGTAGTCGTGGGGCCCGCCTTCCAGTCCGATCGAGAACCCTCTGTTCTCTTCCACCCGCGGACCAATCACATTGATCACGCCGTGCATGGCGTTGGAACCGTACAGGGTGCCCGCGGGCCCACGGACCACCTCGATACGTTGTGCGATTTCGCTGCCGGATTCGAAGAGCTCATTGATATTGCAGAAACCGGCGGCGCGCAGCGGAATGCCGTCCTCCGCGGTGAGCAATCCGCCGCAGGCGCCGGCGCCGCTCAACACCGGCGAACGCAGGGAGGGCAGATATTCCTGGCCGTTGCCGCGGGCGAAATCCGCCCCGGGTATTCTTACCAGGCTCTGCTGGATATGGGTGTGGGAGACCAATTCGAGCGAGGAATCACTCAGCAGGGAGAGGCTGCCGGCGTGATCGCGCAACGGCTGTTCGTAGCGGGTGCCGGTGACTGTGACGGTTTCCAGCCGGTTTTCCGCTGCAGTGAGCGAGCTGCCGGAAAAAAGTAAAAGCAGTCCGGCTACCAGTGCGCCTTTTCTCATTTTCTTTCCTTTTGGGTAACTACTCACCCCGACAGTCCCCTCTCCCCCTTTGGGGGAGAGGGTTAGGGAGAGGGGGGGGGAGCCGGTCAGCGCCCCCTCCCCCGGCCTCTCCCCGGCAAGCGGGAGAGGGGAGAGTAGTTACCCTTTTGGTTTATTGCTTTGTGCGGGATTTTAAGGCAATTGAAAAGGAAAGAAATTGTGGGAGCGGCCACTGGCTGCGACAAACCTGCATGGTGAATTCCCTTCCCTGGATTCCCTTCCCTGGATTCCCTTCCCTGGATTCCCTTCCCTGGATTCCCTTCCCTGGATTCCCTTCCCCGGATTCCCTTCCCCGGATTCCCTTCCCTGAGCCGGGCTATAGGGAGTATAGACAGCGTTTTTTAACCGTCAAATACGTATCAATAACAACTCCAACCGTCCTAAGCACCCCGAGATGGTCAAAAAACGATCAAACCTTTCCGGCATCCGCTTTTCCTGCCGCTGTCATCTCCGGAACACATAGAGAATGACCTGACAACAGCCTGCTCGACCCTCCGGCACCCCGGATTACAAGAGGGAACTCGACAGCGTGCGACTTGCGATTACACGCCGCCCGCA
Source organism: Microbulbifer sp. (assembly GCF_051659245.1). NCBI lineage: Bacteria > Pseudomonadati > Pseudomonadota > Gammaproteobacteria > Cellvibrionales > Microbulbiferaceae > Microbulbifer > Microbulbifer sp. Next base: position 16,296 of record NZ_JBOFOC010000148.1, on the reverse strand, counting down.
TAAAAATCCCCGTCTTTAGCCATCAATCAGCGCCAGGAGCAGTCGTGCCCAAAGCCCATCCCATCCAGCATTTTCTCGACGCTGCGGACGAGATCCTCCAGCGGGAATTTGACCTGGACACCGTCCAGGAACTGGACGAGATGCTGCCGCCCTACCCCATATTGCTCACCCTGCTGATGGATTGGGCCGGATCCCCGGATGCCGAGGATTCCCCACAGTTGGATGCCTTCGCCAACCTGGTCGATCGGGCCCTGCACCAGTTGCGCATCGAACTCCGCAGAGGCGACGAAGAAGCAGCTGAATTCTGGCAGCTTTTGCAGGAACTACTCGGCGAGGCCCTGGACGCGGGCGACAAACCCGTGATCTGCCACGCGCTGCTGGACGGCCTCGCCACCCAGAGCTTCCCCGTGCCCGAGGCACTTATCGAAAAGGCCGCGGCCTGGCACGAGAAGATCTATGCCGGTGAAACAGAAAATGCTCTGAAGCCCGACACGGCACCGGAACAGGCGCTGCGGGAAGCTTTCGACCAACCGGACATGTCGCCGGCGGACATCTTCGGCATTCTCAAGACACAGCTCCAGTACCTGCCGGCGGACAAGCTCGATACGCTTTACGCGGGCCTGCTCCACATGGACAACGGTAATCTGCTCGAGGGCCTGCTGCTCTGCCTGCTGCACCCCAGGGCGCTGGCGCGCGGGCGGCTGCTGGAGCAGCTGCGCCAGCTGCGGAAACCCATCGAAGCGCGGCAGCTCAACCGCCTGGTGATGCTGCGCAACTGGCTGCCGCCGGAGCAGGCGAAGCGGCTGGATGCGGTGGTGCACCAGCAGCGCAAACACAATCTGCCCGCGGCAACTGCTTCCCACGGCAGTGTTCGCATCTGGGTCAGCGCGCCCGACGGCGCCGGAGCCACCGCGGTGATCATGTGCCGAGAGAAAACCGGCCGCCACCAGCTGTCCGGCGCCATCCTCAAAGAGCACACAGGTATCCTCGACTGCTGGCAGTCACCGCGCCTGAAAAAGCGCGCGAGGCGGACGCCGGCGTCAGGGAGATCCAGCGCCAGTTGCCGCCCTGCCTGCCGGTGAACCCCGAATTCCTGCAACAATAGCTGCCGCACTTCCTGGCACTCAATGTACAGAGCGGCGAAATGCCGGAACCGGAGCTGCTGGATTGGCTGGAAGCCCTGGGCGGCGACCTGTGGCAACCGCAACCGCTGGATATCGAAGGCTGGCTGCGCGGAGCCGAACCGGAGTTGCAGGGCTGGAATCCCGACAAGGCGTTCAGGCGCTGCGCCACCTGGTTTGAAAAGCACGCCCACCTGCTGCACTGGTTCGAAAACGACACCGCCACAATCGAGCGCGCGGAAGATTTTCTCCTCGCAGAAGAGCCGCAGCCCGAGTACCAGATACTGGAAGAAATACTCGAACCCCACAGGCCCAAATGGCGCGACCGCTTCGTCCTGATGGCCATCTGGGCCCGGAGCAACCTCAACAAGCGCGGCCCCCAGTGGCAGGATTTCGCCCTGCTGGCGCAGGCGGTAGACGCCGGCCGGCCGGTGGTGGAATTACCCATACTGCCGGCGGTGGCCGGGCACACCCTGGGCTTGGTGGCCGAGGAAATGACGGCACGAGAAGAAGTCACCGAAGGACTGGAGGGGGAAGAATGGGAGGATGAGGAGTGGGAGGACGACGAATTTTCGCTGCAGCACGACCTTTTTTCCGACTCGCCCTCCGCCCCGGCGCGAAGTGAGAAAGTCGGCCGCAATGAGCCCTGCCCTTGCGGTAGCGGCAAGAAACATAAGAAATGCTGTATGGCTGAATAGAATTCGGCTGAGGGTTCGCTCACAGGCGCATTACCCGGTTGAGCCCGTCCAGCGCAGCGCTGCGGTAGGCCTCGGCCATGGTCGGGTAGTTGAAGGTGGTGTTGACGAAGAAGTCGATGGTGTTGTTCGGCGCGGGCTGTTTCATGATCGCCTGGCCGATATGGATGATCTCCGCCGCCTCGGCGCCGAAGCAGTGGATACCGAGAATCTCGTGGGTGTCGATATGGAAGAGGATTTTCAGCATCCCCACCCGCTCTCCGGAGATCTGCGCCCGCGCGGTGTGCTTGAACAGGGCGCGGCCCACTTCGTAGGGCACCTTTGCGGCGGTGAGTTCGGATTCGGTTTTACCCACGGAGGAAATTTCCGGTAGGGTATAGATGCCGGTGGGCGCATCCTCGACCACCCGGTGGCCGCGGCCGGCGATGGCTGCTGCGACGGCGCGACCCTGGTCGTAGGAGGCACTGGCCAGGCTGGGCCAGCCGATCACATCGCCCACTGCGTAGATGTTTTCCACCTCGGTGCAATAGTGGTCGTCCACACTCAATTGGCCGCGGTGATTGGCCTTGAGGCCGATACTGTCCAGGCCCAGGGTTTCCGTATTGCCGGAGCGGCCGTTGCACCAGAGCAATGCGTCGCCGTGAATACGTTTGCCGGACTGCATTTCCATAATCACACCGCTGTCACTGGGAATCACTTTTGCGTACTCCTCCCGGTGACGCACGGTGACGCCCATATAGCGCAGGTGGTAACTGAGCGCATCGGAAATTTCGTCGTCGAGGAATTCCAGCAGGTGGCTGCGGGTGTTGATCAGGTCCACCTTGATACCGAGGCCGGCAAAAATCGAAGCGTATTCGCAGCCGATCACCCCGGCGCCGTAAATAATGATGGCCTGGGGAGTGTGCTGCATATCCAGGATAGTGTCGCTGTCGTAGACCCTCGGGTGATCGAAGTCCACGTCCTCCGGGCGGTAGGGACGTGAGCCGGTGGAAATCACGAATTTATCCGAGGTAAGAATTTCCACGGCGCCATCCGGCAGTTGCACGCGCAGCTTGTGAGCGTCGATAAACTTCGCTTCGCCGATGACCAGGTCGACCTTGTTGCGCGCGTAGAAACTGGTGTGCATCTCCACCTGCATGGAGATGACCTTGTTGACGGTCTTCATCACCTCGGGAAAAGTCAGCCGGCGCGGCTCTCCCAGGGCGCGGAACACACTCTGGGTGTTATAGCGCATCAGCTGTTTGACCGAGTGGCGCAGGGCCTTTGAAGGGATGGTCCCCTTGTGGGTGCAATTGCCCCCCACCAGCGGGCGCTTCTCGACAACCGCAACGCGCATGCCCTTTTTCGCCGCACTCATGGCCGCGGCTTCGCCGGCGGGGCCGGAGCCTATTACTACCAGGTCAAATTTCTGCTGTGCCATCTGCAACTTCTGTTGTTATTCAATTGATACCCCTGTAGGAGCGGCGGGGCGGCCATCCGCCCATGGCCGCGATCGGGATACGGTGCCCGTATTGAAACCAGATCGCGGCCATGGGCCGATCCTACAAGGAAACTATCTAGTGGCGTCGTAGGCCAGGTCCGGGGCCTCACCCAGGCGCTGCTGGCGCTCCTGTTCCTTTTTACAGGCATCGTCGTCGCCTCCACAGATCTCGCAGCCCTCTTTCAGGCCCAGGGCATTGAGCCCGCCGCAGGAACCTTTCAGGGGCTTGTTCTGAACGATAGCGCCCACGGCCATGCCGGTGACGATCAGCGCCATGGCAATAAATGCAAAAATGAAAACTGTCACTGCTCAGACCTCTTCAGGTTCTTTAATCCAAATACGGGCTGAAGGTACTGCTGTAGCGCTCTTCGAAACCGCTGTCGGTTTTGACCAGCAGGAAGACTGCAAGCTTCTCCCGCTCCGCCAGTTCCAGCGCGGCTTCGGTGCCGAGTACATTCAGCGCGGTGGCCAGGCCGTCGGCCTCGGCGCAGGTATCGGCGACCACGGTGACCGACGCCAACCGGTGCTCCAGCGGATAACCGGTGCGCGGATCTATGCTGTGGGCGTAGCGTTTGCCATCGCGCTCGTAGTAGTTGCGGTAATCTCCACTGGTGGCCACGGATTTTCCGCTGACCGCTATCGGTTGTTGCACTGAGCGGCCGGCGGGGTCCGGCCTCTCGACACCGATGCGCCAGTCCGCGCCCTTGGGGTTTTTGCCCAGGGTTCGCAGCTCGCCGCCGATCTCCACCAGGTAATTGCGAATGCCCTGCTCTTCCAGCAGTTGCGCCACCCTGTCCACACCGTGGCCCTTGGCAATTGCCGACAGGTCGATCTCCACTTCGCGGCTGCGGGTGATGCGGTTCGGCTCGCGCTCGACTTTCAGCGCGTCGGAACCCACCCGCTGCAGCAGCTCTTCGATCGCCGCTCTGCCCGGCACCTGCTCCGGTTCCGGCTGCGGACCGAAACCCCAGAGGTTCACCAGCGGCCCGACGGTTACCTCGAAGGCGCCCCCGCTGCGGCGGTGGATATCCAGGGACAGCTCCACCACCTGCGCCAGGTGTTCGCTGACCGGCACCGCCTCGCCCACCGGCCCGCGGTTGAGGCGCATCAGTTCCGAATCCTCGATATAGGTGGACATCTCCTGGTTGACGGCGCTTAGCGCGCCGTCAATAAGTGCTTGCAATTGTGCCCTGTTCACCCGCGGAGGTACGCCCACCACGGTGACGTGGTAGCTGGTGCCCATGGTGCGGCCAGAGAGCTGCCAGCTCTTCTGCGCCGGACTGCAGCCGGAAAAAAAAGCGGATATACAAAGCAAAAACAGGGCCGTTAAAAGAGACCCTGTTTTTGCATTTTTATAATTAAATTGCGTCAGCAATTTAATTACCCCCCGAAGTCATCGAGCAGGATATTGTCGTCCTCGACGCCCAGCTCCTTGAGCATATTGATCACTGCGGCGTTCATCATGGGCGGCCCGCACATGTAGTACTCGCAGTCCTCCGGCGCCGGGTGATCCTTGAGGTAATTCTCGTAGACCACGTTGTGGATGAAGCCGGTAAAGCCGCTCCAGTTGTCTTCCGGTTGCGGGTCGGACAGGGCCACGTGCCACTGGAAGTTGTCGAACTCCTCCTGCAGGCCGTTGTAGTCGTCCTCGTAGAACATCTCGCGCAGGGAGCGGGCACCGTACCAGAAGCTGATCCTGCGCTTACTGTTGAGGCGCTTGAGCTGGTCGAAGATGTGCGAGCGCATCGGTGCCATGCCGGCGCCGCCGCCGATAAACACCATCTCAGCGTCGGTTTCCTTGGCGAAGAACTCGCCGAAGGGGCCGTATACACGGATCTTGTCACCGGGCTTGAGGCTGAATACGTAGGAGGACATCTGTCCCGGCGGCACACCCTCGGTGCGCGGCGGCGGGGTGGCGATGCGGATATTGAACTTCACCACACCCTTCTCTTCCGGGTAGTTGGCCATGGAATAGGCCCGCACCACCGGTTCGGTGACCTTGGACTCCAGGTTGAAGAAGCCGAAGTGCTCCCAGTCCCCGCGGTACTCTTTCTCGATATCGAAATCGGAGAATTTCACGTGGTGGGGTGGCGCTTCCAGCTGCACGTAACCACCCGCACGGAAATCGACGTTCTCGCCTTCCGGCAGCTTCAGGGTCAACTCTTTGATGAAGGTGGCCACATTGGGGTTGGATTCCACAGTGCATTCCCACTGCTTCACACCGAACACCTCTTCCGGCACCTCGATTTCCATATCCTGCTTGACCGCCACCTGGCAGGACAGGCGCTTGCCCTCCTTCGCGTCCCGCGGGGTGAAGTGGGCGGCCTCGGTGGGCAGCATATCGCCGCCGCCGGAAGTCACTTTACACACGCACTGGGCGCAGCTGCCACCGCCGCCGCAGGCGGAGGCCAGGAACAGGTTATTGGCCGCCAGGGTCTGCAGCAGCTTACCGCCGGCGGGCACGGTGAGGGTTTTCTCACCGTTGACCAGGATGTTGACGTTGCCGGTGTTCACCAGGCGCGAGCGGGCGGCGAGGATCACCGCCACCAGTGCCAGCACGATGACGGTAAACATGGCTACGCCGAGGATAATTTCAATATTCATTCTATTGCGCTCCCCCGCTTAGATATCAATGCCGCCGAAAGACATAAAGCCCAGCGACATCAGCCCCACGGTGACGAAGGTGATGCCCAGGCCCTTGAGGCCGTCGGGCACGTCACTGTATTTCATGCGCTCGCGGATACCGGCCAGTGCGGTAATCGCCAGGGCCCAGCCGAGGCCGGCGCCGAAGCCGTAGGCCACACTCTCGCCGAAGTTGTATTCCCGCTCCACCATGAACAGGGACGCACCCAGAATGGCGCAATTCACGGTGATCAACGGCAGGAATACCCCCAGGGCGTTGTAGAGTGCCGGTACATATTTATCCAGGAACATCTCCAGGATCTGCACCAGCGCGGCGATTACACCGATATAGGACAGCAGGCCGAGGAAGCTCAGGTCCACATCCGGGTAACCGGCCCAGGCCAGCGCACCATCCTTGAGCAGGTAGGCGTAGATCAGGTTGTTGACCGGCACGGTCAGAGTCAGCACCACGATCACCGCCACGCCCAGGCCCACGGCCGCCTCGATCTTCTTGGACACCGCCAGGAAAGTACACATACCGAGGAAGAAGGCCAGCGCCATGTTTTCGACGAAAACGGCGCGAATAATCAGCGAAATAAAATGTTCCACGAATCAGGCCTCCTGCGCTTGCGACTGTAGAGGTTGCGGCTGTACGGGTTGAGAGTTGGGCGCGATCTTGAACTCATCCTCTTCCACCTGCTTGGGTTTCCAGGTGCGCAGCGCCCAGATAAACAGGCCGATCAGGAAGAAGGCGCTGGGGGGCAGCAGCAGCAGGCCGTTAGGCACGTACCAGCCACCCTCGTTCACCGACTGCATGATACTCACGCCGAACAGCTTGCCCGACCCGAACAACTCGCGGACGATGGCGAGGCCTATCAGGATGACGCTGTAGCCCAGGCCGTTGCCGACGCCGTCGAGGAAGCTCGGCAGTGGGGGGTTTTTCATCGCGAAGGCTTCCGCGCGGCCCATCACGATACAGTTGGTGATGATCAGGCCGACGAATACCGACAACTGCTTGGAGATGTCGTAGGCCACCGCCTTGATCACCTGGTCCACCAGGATTACCAGCGACGCGATCACGGTCATCTGCACGATGATGCGGATGCTGTTGGGGATCTGGCTGCGGATCAGGGACACCGCCATGTTGGAAAAGGCCACTACACTGGTCAGTGCCATGCACATGACCAGGGTGACCTGCAGCGAGCTGGTCACCGCCAGCGCGGAGCAGATGCCGAGGATCTGCAGCGCAATGGGGTTGTTGTTGAAAATCGGCTCGAACAGTATTTCTGTCTTTTTCATCGCTTATGCCTCCCCCGCCTTGAGATTTTTCAGGAAGGGACCGAAGCCCTCGCCGCCCAGCCAGAAGTTGACCAGGTTCTCCACACCGTTGCTTGTCAGGGTGGCGCCGGACAGGCCGTCCACCTGGTGCTCGGCTTGGGGGCTGTTGGGATTGACGCTGCCCTTGATCACGTCGAGATCCACCCCGCCCTCATCGTCGTAGACGACCTTGCCGACCCACTGGGCCTTCCAGTTGGGGTTGTCCACCTCGCCGCCCAACCCGGGGGTTTCCTTGTGTTCATAGAAACCCAGGCCCGCAACCGTCTTGAGGTCGCTCTCCAGGGCGAGAAAGCCGAAGAGAGTGCCCCAGAGACCGTAGCCGCGCACCGGCAGGATGATCCTCTGCAGTTCGCCGTCCCGCTCCACCAGGTACACCTCTTTGATGTTTTCCCGGCGGATAATCTTGGCCCTGTCCTCCTCGGGCGGCAGTTTTTCGCTGGCCGCCGGAATCTTGGACGCGGCGCGGCCGCTGCCGCCCTCGGGCGCTTCATCGGTGAACTTGCCGGTTCTCAGGTCCACGTACCTGATACTCACGTTTTCGAAAGTCTTTTCGACTTCCGCCGCGCTGGCGTGGGAGTCCCGAAGCAGGCCACCGGCCATCAGCACGTTGCGCTTCATGTCCAGCGCCGCATTGGCCTGCTGGGCCGGCTTCAACAGTACCGCAGCGGTGGAAACCACCACCGAACACACCAGGCACATCACCAGGGCAACCGTCAGGGTGCCTTTAACAGAATCTTTATTAGCCACGTGCCAACCTCCGTTTGATATGGGACTGCACCACAAAGTGGTCAAACAGCGGCGCGAACAGATTGGCGAACAGGATCGCCAGCATCATGCCCTCCGGGAAGGCCGGATTCACCACACGGATCAGTACGCACATCACCCCGATCAGGATGCCGTACCACCAGCGGCCGGCATCCGTCATGGCGGCGGATACCGGGTCGGTGGTCATAAAGATCAGGCCGAAGGCGAAACCGCCCACCACCAGGTGCCAGTACCAGGGTACGTTGAACATCGGGTTGGTGTCGGAGCCGATAAAGTTGAACAGGGTCGCGGTGGCCATCATGCCCAGCAGGGTGCCAGCGACGATACGCCAGCTGGCGATCTTCATGAACAACAGGACGGCGCCGGCGATCAGGATCGCCAGGGTCGAGGTCTCGCCGATGGAGCCCTGCATGCTGCCGAAGAAGGCGTCCAGCCAGGTCAACTGGCCCCCGGCCAGACCGCCGGTACCCACCAGGCCACCTTGAATGCCCTCACTGGCCATCGAAGACAGCGCGGTGGCGCCGGTGTAGCCGTCCACCGCGGTCCACACCGCATCGCCGGACATGGACGCCGGGTAGGCGAAGAACAGGAAGGCGCGGCCGGTCAGCGCGGGGTTGAGGAAGTTCTTGCCGGTACCGCCGAACACTTCCTTGCCGATCACCACGCCGAAGCTGATACCCATTGCCACCATCCACAACGGCAGGTCCGGGGGACAGGCCAGCGCGAACAGGATGGAGGTAACGAAGAAACCCTCGTTCACCTCGTGGCCGCGCACCGCGGCAAAGAGTACTTCCCAGATACCGCCGACGATAAAGGTCACGGCGTAGATGGGCAGGAAGTACATGGCCCCGTACACCAGGTTGTCCCACAGACTGTCGGGGTTGTAGCCGGCCAGAGCACCGATGATCGCGTGGCGCCAGCCGGAAAGCTCCGGATTGGCCATGCCTTCGATAATGGTGTTGGCCTGGAAGCCCAGGTTCCACATGCCGTAGAACATGGGGATCATGGCACAGGCCCAGACGGTGATCATGATCCGCTTGAGATCGATACCGTCGCGCACATGGGCGGTGGTCTTGGTGGTGTCCGCCGGCTGGAACAGGCCGGTGTCCACCGCCTCGTAGAGGGCATACCACTTTTCAAATCTGCCGCCCTTGTGGAACTGCGGCTCGATGGAATCGAGAAATTTGCGCAACATCCTTAACCCTCCTTTTCAATACGGGTCAGGTTGTCCCGCAAAATGGGGCCGTATTCGTACTTGCCCGGGCACACGAAGGTGCACAGTGCCAGGTCTTCTTCGTCCAGCTCCAGCGCGCCCAGCTGCTGGGCGGCATGGGTATCGCCGACGATCAGCGCGCGCAGCAGCTGGGTCGGCAGGATATCCAGGGGCACCACACGCTCGTAGGTGCCGATGGGCATCAGTGCGCGTTCGGAACCGTTGGTGCTGGTGGTGAAGGAGAATTTCCGGTTTTTGAACAAGCGGGAGAAGTAGATGGGCAGTATCGAATAACGCTTGGTGCCGGCCCGCATATAGTGCAGTAACGGGCGTTCGCGGCCCTCCTGCAACACGGTCACCTGGTTGTGGTAGCGGCCCAGGTAGCCGAGGGGGCCCTTGGCGGTGCGGCCGCCAAATACGGAACCGGAGACGATGCGGTTGTCGTCCCCCTCGATCTCGCCGACGGTCAGTTCGTCCAGGCAGGCGCCCAGGCGGGTGCGCAGCAGGCGGGGATCCTTAACCCGCGGGCCGCCCAGGGCGACGACACGGTCGGTATACAGCCGGCCGGTGGCGAACAGCTCGCCAACCGCAATCACGTCCTGGTAGTTGACCGCAAACACGCTGCGGCCGGGTTTGACCGGCTTCAAAAAGTGGATATGAGTACCGGAAAGGCCCGCGGGATGCGGGCCGGAGAAGGTTTCGCGGCGGATATTGGCCGCCTCGGGTACCGGGATATCCGCGTCCGGCGCGGTACACACATAGGTGGTGTCTGCCAGCCGGGACAGGACTTTCACCCCCCGGGTGAAGGCGTCGCGCTGCTCGGCGATCACCACTACCGGGTCCGCGGCCAGCGGATTTGTGTCCATGGCGTTGATAAAAATGGCCTCGGGCTCGGCATCCAGGGCCGGCACCTTGCTGAAGGGGCGGGTGCGCAGCGCAGTCCACAGTCCGGACTCCACCAGGTTCTGCCGCACCTGCTCGGCGCTCAGGGTGGCGAGTTGATCGGTGCTGTAGCTGGCAAACTGCTCCGCTTCATCGCCATCGACCTCGATCACCACCGATTGCAACACGCGGCGGGCACCGCGCTCAATGGCTTTGACACGCCCCGCGGCCGGCGCGGTGTAGCGCACGCCCTCGGTCTTCTTATCGGTAAACAGCAGCTGTCCGAGTTTGACGCTATCCCCCTCCGCCACCGCCATAGTCGGTTTCATCCCGTGGTAATCGGGACCGAGCACAGCGACGGTTTTGAGCGCAGGACCATCGTGAATGACCTGCTCGGGCGCGCCGGATATGGGTAAATCCAATCCCCGACGGATCTTTCTCATACGCCTATGCCTAAGTTTCTAGTTTAAAAATTTGTAGGAATTCTTATGCTGCGAGGGCTTATACCGTTTGGACCCCGGGTCGGGTGAGGAGAGAACTTCTCGGCGCACGGCGGCCCCGCCAAAATCGCGCGCATTATATAGATGGGCCTGGGGGTTTACCAGAGCGGGGGTGGCCTAATTGGGCTATTGAGAGGGAATTTTTGCTGGAAAAACAGGGAGATAAGGGAAATGCGGAATGCGGAATACGCGAGCCGATTCAGTGTTGTAGGAGCGGGCCATGCCCGCGATCAATGCCCGATCGCGGGCAAGATCCCGCTGCCGCACAGGTGCCCGGTCGCGTATTGACTCGGGCCATCCATGGCCCTCGCCTTGTCAGGCGCCTCCGGCGTCCAAATTTGTTCCCGACAAATTTGTCATCATTCCGCACTCCTCCCACTAATCCCGCTCGGGAAACACCTTGTACCTGACCCCGGCCATATCCTCCAGGCAGCGCACCACCTGGCAGCTGTAGCCGAACTCGTTGTCGTACCAGCAGTAGAGCACCGCGTTGTCGCCGTCGACGATGGTGGCTATGGAATCGAACACGCAGGCGCGGCGGGAACCGACGAAATCGCAGGAGACCACCTCCGGCGAGTTGGTGTAATCGATCTGCTGGCGCAGCGGAGAGTGCAGGGCCACCTCGCGGATATAGTCGTTCAATTCTTCCTTGTTGGTCTCCCGGCCCAGGCGCAGGTTGAGGATGGCCATGGACACATTGGGCGTGGGCACGCGGATAGCGTTGCCGGTCAGCCTGCCCTTCAGTTCCGGCAGCGCCTTGGCCACCGCCTTGGCTGCGCCGGTCTCGGTGAGCACCATGTTCAGCGCGGCGGCGCGGCCGCGGCGCTCACCTTTGTGGTAGTTGTCGATCAGGTTCTGGTCGTTGGTGTAGGCGTGCACCGTCTCCACGTGACCGTGCTCCACGCCGAAGCCGTCCATCATCGCCTTGAGCACCGGCACAATGGCATTGGTGGTGCAGGAGGCCGCGGAAAGGATACGGTCCTTCGGCTGGATATCGCCGTTATTGATGCCGTAGACGATGTTCTTGATATCGCCCTTGCCCGGCGCGGTGAGCAGCACCTTGGCCGCCCCCCTGCTCTCCAGGTGCTGGCTGAGTCCGGCTTCGTCGCGCCATACGCCGGTGCTGTCGACGACGATGGCATCGCGGATGCCGTACTGGGTGTAGTCCACCTCCTGCGGGGAGTTGGCGTAGATGATCTTGATCTCGTTGCCGTTGCAGATCAGCGAGCTGGTTTCCTCGTCCACGCGGATGGTGCCCTTGAAGGCGCCGTGCACCGAGTCGCGGCGCAGCAACGAGGCGCGCTTGACCAGGTCGTTGTCCGCGTTGCCCTTGCGCAGCACGATGGCGCGAAGGCGCAACACGTCGCCACTGCCGGCCTTCTCGATCAGCAGGCGCGTGACCAGGCGGCCGATGCGGCCGAAACCGTAGATCACCACATCCTGGGCCTGGGGCAGCGGCTTGCCGGCGCCCTCGGCATCCGCCAGTTCCCCGCGAACGAACTCGTCCACGGACAGGCCGCGGTCGTCGAGCATGTATTTGTTGGTCAGGGTGCCCAGGTCGATATGTACCGGACCCAGGTCCAGTTTGCAGATGGCCTCCAGCACCGGGAAGGTCTCCCACTCCGAGAGTTCGTTTTCCTCCACCTGCCGCACAAAGCGGTGCGCCTTCATGATGCTCAACACCGAGCGGTTGACCAGGTTGCGGCCGTACATATACATACCGACGTTGCGCTCGCGGTTGAGCTTGCCAATCATCGGGATCATGGATTCGGCCAGCGCTTCGCGCTCTTTCCAGTCCTTGAAAAAGTCCGCGGGCTTGGGTCGCTTCTGGGTCACTGTCAGACACCTCTGCATGTGTTTTGTAGGCGGGGAAACCGCGGCTGCCAGACGGGCTGGAGACCGCGTGGCTGCGCATTATCAGCATACACCCCAGGGGGCGCAACCGAACAAAAAATCGCCCGAAATCTGTAGTTTTACTACCGAAATTCACGGCGGGAATCCGGGAATCCGGCGCCCCCTGCAAGGGGGCACTTTCCCCGGTACAATAGCCTCCCTTTTTCACTGTTCAGCTGTTGATAAATCCTTCATGACCCTAGCAGATCCCTTGTCCCCTCCCGGGTTTCGCTCCTCCAACGACCGCCAGTTCTGGGGGCGGCTGCACGGCGGAGCCGCCGCGCTGGCCATTCTCAACGCCGCGCGAAACAACCCCGCGCCCACCCTGCTGGTGGCCCGCGACAGCCTGGAAGCGCACCGGCTGGAAGCGCAGCTGAAATTTTTTAACAAAAATGCGCGGGGTGGCGAACTGGAGATTGCCCAGTTCCCGGACTGGGAAATACTGCCCTACGACACCTTCTCCCCGCATCAGGACATCATCTCCGACCGCCTGGCCACCCTCTACCGCCTGCCGCGCATGGGGCGCGGTATTGTGATAGCCCCGGTGAGCACACTGATGCACCGGCTGCCGCCGCCAGAATATGTGGCCGGCAACGCGTTGCTGCTGCGCGAGGGCCAGCAGTTCGCCATCGATACCCAACGCCGCCTGCTGGAGCAGGCCGGCTACCATTGCGTGGACACGGTCTACGAGCACGGCGAATTCGCCGTGCGCGGTGCGCTGATGGATATCTACCCCATGGGCAGCCGCCTGCCCTACCGCATCGATCTGTTCGACGACGAGATCGAATCCCTGCGCACCTTTGATCCGGAGACCCAGCGCACCGTCGACAAGGTGGAGAAGATCCACCTGCTGCCCGCGCGGGAGTTTCCCATGCACAAAGCGGCGCTGGCGGAGTTCCTGCAAAACTGGCACGGCGAGTTCGACGGCGATCCCAGCCTGGTATCCATTTACCAGGACATCAGCGCCGGCATCGCACCCTCGGGCATCGAGTACTACCTGCCGCTGTTCTTCCCGGGTAAATGCGTCGGCTTATTCGATTACCTGCCGCAAAGCAGCATCGCTTTTCTGCAGGGGGATATTCAACCGGCGGTGGAAAATTTCTGGCGGGAGGTGGACAACCGCTACCAGAGTCGCTGCGGCGACCTGAGCCGCCCGATCCTGAAACCCCGCCAAATCCTGCTGGAAGTGGCCGAGTTCAACGCTGCGCTCAAGTCCATGCCCCGGGCAATCTTTTCCGAAGAGACATTGCCGCAGGCCCAGGGCAACCACAATTTCGCCGCGGAAATTCCCCCGAAACTACCGGTGGATGGAAAATCGGAACAACCACTGGCGGCACTGGAAAGCCACCTGATGGAATATTCGGGCAGGGTGCTTTTCTGTGCGGAGAGCGACGGCCGGCGCGAAGCGTTGTTGGAATTGCTGAACGGCATCCGCCTGCAGCCCGCCCAATTCAAAAGCTGGAGCGAGTTTCTCGACAGCGGAGAAAATTTCGGAATCACCGTGGCGCCGCTGGACCAGGGGTTGGTGCTGAACACACCTGCGATCAGCGTGATCGCCGAACCACAGCTGTTCGGCGAGCGGGTTTTGCAGCAGCGCCGCCGCAAGAAGGCCAAGGACGATGCCGAAAACGTGGTGAAAAACCTGGCGGAGCTGCGCATCGGCGCGCCGGTGGTACATATCGATCACGGCGTGGGCCGCTACCGGGGCCTGCAACATCTGGAAATCGACGGCCAGCCCGCGGAATTCCTCACCCTGGAATATGCGGACCAGGCAAAGCTCTATGTTCCCGTGGCCAACCTGCACCTGATCAGCCGCTACTCCGGCGCCGACGAGGCCCTGGCGCCGCAGCACAGGCTGGGCAGCGAACAGTGGCAGAAGGCCAAGCGCAGGGCCGCGGAGAAAGTGCGCGACGCCGCCGCCGAACTTCTGGATATCTACGCCCGCCGGGAAGCGCGCAGGGGCCATGCCTTCGCCGATCCCGGTCTCGCCTACCGCGAGTTCGCCGCCGGCTTTCCCTTTGAGGAGACCCCGGACCAGCAGCAGACCATCGAGGCGGTGGTGGCGGATATGCTGTCGGAAAAGCCTATGGACAGGCTCGTATGCGGCGATGTGGGTTTCGGCAAGACCGAGGTGGCCATGCGCGCGGCATTTGTCGCCGCCCACGCGGGCAAGCAGGTGGCCATGCTGGTGCCCACCACCCTGCTCGCCCAGCAGCATTATCAGTCGTTCCAGGACCGCTTCGCCGACTGGCCGGTGCAGATCGAGGTGATTTCGCGTTTTCGCGACCGCAAGGAGATCGACAACGTCAAAGACAAGGTTGCCAGCGGCAAAGTGGATATTCTGATCGGCACCCACAAACTGTTGCAGAGCGACCTGGACTTCAAGAACCTGGGCCTGCTGCTGATCGACGAGGAGCATCGCTTCGGCGTGCGCCAGAAGGAGCGGCTGAAAAGCCTGCGCGCCGAGGTGGACATCCTCACCCTCACCGCCACACCGATTCCGCGCACATTGAATATGGCCATGGCGGGCATTCGCGACCTGTCGGTGATCGCCACCCCGCCGGCGCGACGGCTCTCGGTCAAGACCTTTGTGCGCGAACGGGACGACGCACTGATAAAAGAAGCGGTCCTGCGGGAAATCCTGCGCGGCGGCCAGGTTTATTTCCTGCACAACGAAGTGAAGAGCATTGAGCGCATTGCCCGCGAACTGGAGGAACTGATTCCCGAAGCGCGTATCGGTATCGGCCACGGACAGATGCGTGAGCGCGAGCTGGAACAGGTGATGGGGGACTTCTACCACAAACGTTTCAACCTGCTTGTGTGCACCACCATTATCGAAACAGGCATCGACGTACCCAACGCCAATACCATCCTGATCGAGCGCGCCGACAAGTTCGGCCTGGCCCAGCTGCACCAGTTGCGCGGCCGCGTGGGCCGCTCCCACCACCAGGCCTACGCCTACCTGCTCACGCCGAACAAGCGGGCGATGACCGCGGATGCGGTCAAACGCCTGGAGGCCATCAGCGAAGCCCAGGACCTGGGCGCCGGCTTTACCCTGGCCACCCACGACCTGGAGATCCGCGGCGCCGGCGAATTGCTGGGAGAGGAACAGAGCGGACAGATCCAGAGCGTGGGCTTCAACCTCTATATGGAAATGCTCGACCGCGCGGTAAAGGCGATCCGCGAGGGCCGCACGCCGAACATCGACGAACCGCTGGAATCCCCGGCGGTGGAAGTGAACCTGCGGGTACCGGCTCTGATCCCCGAGGACTACCTGCCGGACGTGCACGGCCGGCTGATGATGTACAAACGCATCGCCAACGCGGCCGACCCCCGGGAACTCCGGGAACTGCAGGTGGAGATGATCGACCGCTTCGGCCTGCTGCCGGAGCCGGTCAAGCACCTGTTCCGCACCACCGAGATCAAGCTGCAGGCCAACAATATGGGCATCCGCAAGCTGGAGGCTTCCGCGGCACGCGGGCGCATCGAGTTCGCGGACAACACGCAGGTGGACCCGCTCACCCTGGTCAAGATGGTGCAGACCGAACCCGGCCGCTACCAGCTCCAGGGCGCCAACCAGCTCAGTTTCACCCTGGACGAGGACGGGGCCGACCGACGGCTGCAGCAGGTGGCCGGAGTGTTGGAGCGGCTGGGTCGATGATACTATCTCCCCCGGGAGCGCGGAGCTCCAGCTCCGCTTGCGGGCCGAAGGCCCGCTATCGGAACCGAGTCCGGCCTTTTTTGTAGGAGCGGCCCATGGCCGCGATCGGCCTAAAGATTAACGATC
>NZ_JBOFOC010000147.1:0-14222 GCF_051659245.1 Microbulbifer sp. | reverse complement strand
ACTGGCATTGTGATTAAACCTATCCCACCAGGCGGCAAGACAATAGTTGCTCCTACAACCCACAAAATAAATGCAGAGAAAATTAATCTGATACGTCTTTTGAGCTTATAAAAATCATTCTGCATCGATCGCTCCCTTTAACAGTTAGTTCAAATGCTCCGTCTATATATCTACCCATCGTCTATCTGCATCCCGGAAATCACGCGAGTCATAAAATTTCTTTTATAATCAATAACATAGAAGAAGATTTGATCGCTGCTTCATATAAATAGTGAGGTCCCGCTTTATATTTCCGATCCCGACCGGCTTTTGATCATATTGCCAACCCCTTAAAAGTCAATGACTTAGCGTAATTTTCCGGTAGATAGACGATGCGTCTGCTGATCCAGGTATATTTGTCTATTAATTGGCCAATCGCAGTGCCCCAGCGCCATGCAAATTGGCGGCGGGCTCAGGCGAAAGGCGTTGTACGATAAGGGGGGCGTGGTATTGGAGAGGGGGGTTGAAGCGGGGCCCAGCGGGCGGTTGGTCCGAGAGCCAAATTCGGCAGCACTTACCGGGTGGCGCTATATGCCCCGGTGGATGGCCGGTACTCGGATTTACCTGTCGCGCGGAACAGTTCCACGGCGGCGTGGATTTTATTGCGCCGGATGTCGTCGTTGTCCACTGGCCGCTCCACTTGCCACAGTCCCTCGGCGGCGGCCTGGGTTTCATCGGCCAGTTGGGTATTGTAATCGCGCATGGCGTTGACGCTCGCGGCGATATTGGCAATAGCGTGGAATTTGCGTCCGGGGTTTTCCTCGGTAAACACCCAGCCGTCGTCGGGCAGGGCGGAGCGGTTGCCCGGGTTCGTCCAGGTTGGGAGCGTAGATGCGGTTGTCGGTCTGGCCGGAGAAGTCGCCACCCATCACGTACTGGGTCAGGGTCGGGGTGATGATGCCCCGGATATTTTGTCGGAGCTTAGCAGACTTTGTTTGCCAACTAATATTGTTGGGCGCTGTGTGTATGGGGGCGGGGGGAAGAGATTGATATCAGCGGGCTTCGCGGGCATGGCCCGCTCCTACATAGAGACTGTAGGAGCGGGCCATGCCCGCGAATGATTTCAGGAGTTGCGTGCTTTTAGCGGTTCTCTCAATTGCTCCGCCATTTTCAACAGCAGTGATTCAGTGGTTTCCCAATCGATGCACTTGTCGGTTACCGACACGCCGTATTCCATCTGGCTGTGATCTTCCAGGATCTTCTGGTTGCCGGCCTTGAGGTTGCTCTCCACCATAATGCCGATAATGGATTTGTTGCCGTCCAGTATCTGGTGGGTGACGTTATCGACTACCAGCGGCTGCAGCTCGTGATTTTTGTTGGAGTTGGCGTGGCTGCAGTCGACCATGATGTTTTCCGGCACCTTGGCTTTTTGCAGCTCCTGCTCACACATGGCCACGCTGACGGAGTCGTAGTTGGGTTTGTCGTTGCCGCCGCGCAGTACCACATGGCCGTAGCGGTTGCCGGCGGTGTGGATGACGGCGACCTGGCCTTCCTTGTTGATACCGAGGAAGCGGTGCGGGTTGGCCACGGATTGCAGCGCGTTGATGGCCACGTCCAGGCTGCCGTCAGTGCCGTTCTTGAAACCCACGGCGGAGGAGAGACCGCTGGCCATTTCCCGGTGGGTCTGGGATTCGGTGGTGCGCGCGCCGATGGCGGACCAGGAGATCAGGTCCTGCAGGTACTGGGGCGAAATGGGGTCCAGTGCCTCGGTGGAGGTGGGCAGTCCGATTTCGGCGATATCCAGCAGCAGCTTGCGGCCGATATGCAGGCCGTCCTGGATCTTGAAAGAGTCGTTCAGGTAGGGGTCGTTGATCAGCCCTTTCCAGCCCACGGTGGTCCGGGGCTTTTCAAAGTAGACGCGCATTACGATCAACAGGGTGTCGGACACCTGGTCCGCCACTGTTTTCAGGCGTCGCGCGTAGTCCAGAGCGGCGTCCACATCGTGTACGGAGCAGGGACCGATCACCACCATCAGGCGGTGGTCCTTGCGGTCGAGAATGTCCCGCACCCCGGCGCGGCCGGCGGCGACGGTAGCTTCCGCGGGGTCGCTTACCGGCAGCTCGGCCTTGAGTTGCTCGGGGCTGATCAGAATTTCCTGGGAGACGACATTCAGGTCGTCGAACTGCTGTGTGGTCATAGTGAAATCTTTACTGGTGCGCACGGCGCACCCTACGTCCAATTAGAGTGAGTGGGTATCCTACCTAGAGCTTGCAGGTACGGCTAGGGTTTCATTTGTAACCAAATTGGGTTTTCCTGGCTGGGGCGGGCCGGTGGCCCGCTTTGCGGAGCTGGAGCTCCGCGGTCCCGGGCGGGTAAAGAGCAGCATGCCTATTACAGCTCGGCGAGTTTTTGCAGCAGGGGGAAATAGAGAGCGCAGCGGATGTCGCGTTCGCCGCGGGCGTAGAACAATTTCCTATAAGCTTCCAATTGCCCGCGGTAGCGTTCCAACTGTTCCTCGACAAAATCTTCCTCGGGCTGGTCCGCTGCGGGCTCCGCGGTTTTGTAGTCCACGATCCAGCGCCGGCCCTGTTCGTCAATAAAGGTGCGGTCGACGATGGCGCGGCGCAGCTGCCGGCCGCCGCTGTGCAGTTCCAGTTCACAGGCAGAGTCGCGATGGCCGGAGTCCAGAAGCCAGCGGCCGCTGGGGCAGGCGAGGGTGTTGCGCACCGCCTGTTCCACCTTTTCCTGCGCCCGCTCGAGGCCGGAACCGCCGAGTCCCAATTGTTGCAGGCGCAGCTGCCACAGGGGCTGCTGTTGCGCCAGGCGTTCGCTGTCCCACTGGTCGAGGCTGCCCTGGGCGATGGTGGCCCTGCCCTGGGCGATGCTGGCCAAAGTTTCGTGCGCCACGGTACCGGCGTGGCGCAGCCAGCGCAGCCGTACCTGGCCCATATCGGGCAGGTTGGGTTCCCCGGTGTCCGCGCGCCGGTAGTCGGCGGTGCGGTACTCCGCCAGCAGTTCCTGCCGGGGCAGGGCGGGGGCCTGCCAGTCCGCAGGCAGGCGCAGCAGGCAACTTTGATCGTTTGCAGTATCGCTCTCCAGGGTTGCTCCATCCGCTTCAAGCCAGTGGCACCAGTCTGTCTCTTCGCCGATGGCCGGCCAGATGCTGGCGAGCAGGGAGGCGCCGCCAGGAGCCTTCAGGGATTGGCTTTTTTCATCCAGCTGCACGCAGGCCAGCAGGTGCAGGGAGCGGATGGCGCGGGTGCAGCCGACGTACAGCAGGCGCGTTCCCTCTAACCGTTCCCGTTCGCTGTTGTCGTGGCGCAGGTAGTCGAACAATGGGTCCCGGTCGCCGCGCGGGCTTTTCGGGGCCAGCAGGAAGCGGTTTTCGCCGGCGCTGTTCAGCCATTCCGCCCAGCGCAGCAGCTGGTCCCCGCCGGGCTTGCCGCCCTGGTCCAGGCCGGGAATCAGCACATGCTCGAACTCCAGGCCCTTGGATTTGTGGATGGTCATCACCTGCACCCGCGCTTCCTGGGCCGGGCGCGCGAAGAGTTTCTGCAGCGCCTGTTCGAAAGCTTTCCAGTCCTGAATACTGCCGCCGCAATCGAATTTCTCCAGTAGCAGGAAAAAGTCCTGGATGTTGGCCAGTTGGCTCTTGTCGGCGGTTGCCGCCGGGCCGCCGAGGGCCAGCCACAGGCCTTCGATCCAGGCGCGCAGCGGTTTGCGCCGGCGCTCCTGCCAGGCGTTGCGCAAAAGGGTGCCGGTGCGCCGCAGGCGCGCGCGGGCCGCTTCGCTGAGGGATTCGATCCGGTCGATTTCCTCCAGCGTCTGCAACAGCGGTCGCGCGCGGACGTCCAGCGGCGGGATTTCACCGTTGCCCCAGTTAGCCACCTGGTACAGGTCGGTGAGATCCAGGCCGCACCAGGGCGCGCGCAGGACGGACAGCCAGCTGATACGGTCGCCGGGGTCGTGCAGGGCGCGGGTGAGGCTGAGCAGGTCCAGCACCACCATTTGGCTTGCCAGCGGCGCCAGTTCGGAGGCCTGATAGGCGATGCCGGCGGCTGACAGCTCGGGCAGTATGCGCTCCAGGTGTTTTTTCTTGCGCACCAGTATCGCGATGCGGCCCTCCGGGTCCCGCTGCTGCAGTTCCTCCACCAGTCGCGCCGTCTGCTGAGCTTCCTGCTGCCGCTCTTCGTCGTTGACGCAGCCGTAGAAATTGACCGCCGCGCCGTTCCAGTTTTTGTTTTTGAATGCCTGTGATGGCAGATAGCGCACGGCACCGCGGCCGATATTGTCCTGCAGGGGAAAGGCGGTTTGAAAAGTGTGGTTGACCCAGTCCACCACCGGTGACCCGGAGCGGAAATTTACCTGCAGGTCCAGCGGTCCCAGGGGTACTTCGCCTATACCGCGGCTGCGCGCGTCGAGAAAAATCCCCACATTGGCGTTGCGGAAGCCGTAGCAGGACTGCATGCCGTCGCCGACGATAAACAGGGTGCGGCCGTCGCCCGCCTGCCAGCCGGCGGTGAGCTTTTCCAGTAGCTGCAATTGCAGTTGCGAGGTGTCCTGGAACTCGTCCACCAGGATATGGCGGATCTGCACATCCAGTTTCAGCGCCAGGTCCGTGGGCGACTCGGCTTCCCCCAGCGCGGTAAGTGCGGCCTGGGCCACCTCCGTGTAGTCGGTGGCGCCCAGCTGCTGGAAAACCAGTTTCAGCTCCGCCACCAGCAGCGGCAGCACTTGCGCCAGCGCCTGTAGCAACTGCCATTGATCCCGCACCATACCCGCGGGCAGGGCCCGCACCTCGGCGATGGCGTCGAGCAGTTGCCGGTTGCCGGCCAGCTCCGCAAGCAGCTCCTTGAGGCGGGTTTTATACTCGTCCGCACGGGGTTTTTCCGGGTCTTTCTTACCCAGCGCGGGAAAACCCAGATTTTTGTTGATCCCCCCCGGTTTGCGCAGCTCGCCGGTATTGGTCACCAGCAGGCCCACCAGCGCCAGCCACTGGGGCAGGGCCTGATTGGTCACCGGCGGCAGTGTACCGAGATCCGCGCACTGGCACAGGGGGT
This sequence comes from Microbulbifer sp., assembly GCF_051659245.1. NCBI lineage: Bacteria > Pseudomonadati > Pseudomonadota > Gammaproteobacteria > Cellvibrionales > Microbulbiferaceae > Microbulbifer > Microbulbifer sp. Next base: position 9,183 of record NZ_JBOFOC010000147.1, on the reverse strand, counting down.
GATCCGGTTTGTCCCGGCGCAGATTGGTGCCGGCAAAATTCGTGAGTTCCACCAGTTCGCCAGCGTAGCCGCGCAGCACCTCTTGCAGTGCGCCGAGGTTTTCTGTGATCAGCTCGTCGATCACAAAATGAAAATAATCCTCGGCGCCCTCCAGGTTCACGTTCAGGAGCGGCCCCAGCCACTGCTCCCGTTTGCCCAGCAATATCTGCAGCAGCTTGTTGAGCTGGCCGAGATCGTTGTCCAGGTGCAACAGCAGGGATTGCAGCGCGCCGTCCGGCTCCTCGGTATCCAACTGCTTGAGCAGATTGACGATCGCCATTTCAAACGCAATCTGCGGCTGTTCCAGCGGTTCGCCGGGCGCGCCCATGCCGCTCTCGATGGGGAGCTGGCTGGCCAGGCTGCGGCAGAGGCCGTCGATGGTCTGGATTCGCAGGCGCTGGGGGGATTGCAGCAACTGCCAGTTCTTCTCCTCGTCCCGTTGCAACAGTTGCCGTGCCAGAATCCAGGTAGTGAGCTCATGGGGATTTTCCGGCTCGGCAGTTTCCCGTGCGTTGCGCAACGCCTCGATCAATCGCTCCCGCATCTCGCCCGCCGCCTTGCGGGTAAAGGTGATCGCCAGCACCTCTTCCGGCTGCTCGCAGCTGCCGAGCAGCTTCAGCAGGCGCTGGGTGAGCAGGCCGGTCTTGCCGGAGCCGGCGGGGGCGGAGACGGCGAAGCTTTCGCGAATATCCAGTGCTCGGGTTCGAGCTTTGGTGTCGACTGGCTGGCTGACTGTATCGGTTACTTCGATCATAGAATTTTCTGGGCTGAGAGCGGGAAATGCATCTTGGGCTGCCCTTTACTTATTGGATATTTCGCTATTGGTTCAGTTATTTTCTGATGGCTTTCTGATGCTTGCACATACCACGTAAAGGATCATTCCGCCGTTTGCACCCGTTCCGGCCACCGATTCAGCGGCCAGAGATCCCGTTGCGCAAAGTTATCCGCCGGCCGCTGAAATACCAGCGCCGCATATCCTTCGCGGTACTCCTCCGCCAGTTGCGTCAGCCCCGAGTGCCAGTGATCGACTAACTGCTCCCAATTGTCAAAGGGCGATTCCTTCCGCGTGTCCGCCACCGCCTTGATGCCATCTATGGGCTCAGACAGGTCGCCGCAGCCCTTGAATTTTCTGTCACCGTTGCGCACCTGCGCAAAGGCAATGGCGCGGGCCTCGGTTTGCATCAGTGCGTAGAGGGGCAGCTGGGGTTCGCGCACGCGTTCGCTCAGCCAGTCGTTGATGCTGGGCACGCCGGTTTTGTAGTCGATTACCAGTTGTTCGCCGCTGGGCAGTGTATCCAGGCGGTCGAGGCGCAGGTGGAAGCCGAGGCCGGCGAGTTCGATGGGTTGTTCCCATTCGATCCGGGTCACGGCGAAATCCGGGCGGGTTTCTTCCACCTCCAGCCACTGCTCCAGCAGCCGGGTGAGCCGCTGGTGTTCCAGCTGCCAGAAGCCGGCGGGGAGTTGGCGGTGTTGGGCCTGTTTTTCGCGGATGGCGTTTTCCACTGCTTCGTGGATGCGCTGCTGGCGTTCTTCGCCTTGCAGTTGGTGCAGGGAAAAGGCGTCGGCCCGACCTTCGGGGAAGGAGAGCCAGAAGTGGGCGAGCACCTGGTGTACCAGGTTGCCGCGCTCGGCGGCGGAGAGGCCGAGCGCGGGCGCCTGATAGCTGGCGGCGCCCAGGCGGTATTGCAATTGCGCGTTCAGCGGGCAGAGCGCTTGGGCCTTCAGTACCGAGGCGCCGCCGCGCACGCGAGCGCGCTCTTCGGCGGGCAGGGGCGGCAATTGTGCGTCTTCGATTTTTTCCAGCGCAGCCGCAGATTCCAGTTGCAGATAAAAAGATTCCAACGGGTCCCCATTTACAGTTGCCGCTTGCGGCAACTGTCCGAACAGGGCGCTCAGCTGTTGCTGTACGCCGTCTTCCTCGCGGGCGAAGCTGATGGTGATATCGGTGGAGGCGCCGAGCAGGTCCCGGGTGATCTGGCGGGCCAGTTCCAGTTCTCGTTCGGCGCTGGCGCGGGGCATCTGCCAGTGCTTTTGCCAGGGCATGGGCAGCAGCGGATTGGGCGAGGGGGGCGGTGGCCACTGCTGCTGGCCGAAGCCCACCAAGCGCAGGTGGTCGAAGGCGAGGCCGCCGGCTTCCAGTACGCCGAGTATCTGTACCGGGCTGTCCCGGGTCTCCGCCTGGAAGGGGCTGCGGTTGGCGATCTGGTTCAGTTGTTGCAATGCCTGGTTCAGGGTGAGGGCGCCGGCGAAAGCGCTGAGTGCGGCCAGTTCTTCCAGTGCGCCTTCCCACTGGGTGAGTTGTTGGTATTCCTGGCTGTCCGGGTTGCGCGGGCCGGGCCAGCCGAGGGTTTCCAGGGTTTGTGAGAAGCGCTGCGCCCAGATTTCCCCCGGCGCGCGCTGCCAGCGGCGGGCGAAGTCGGCGACTTTCTCCAGTTGTGTGGGCAGGGGGCTCTCGGGTGAGAGTTCTGCCGCGATTTTTTCCGCGCGGTAACGCAGGGTGGCGCCGTCGATCTGCCACAGTTCCAGTTTCTGCAACTGCCGGAAGAGGGCGCTGCGCAGGTGCAGATCTTTCTCGCCGTCCCAGCCAGCCCAGAACGGCGAGAACAGAATATTTTTCAGCTGGGCGTAGTCCCACTGGTCGCGCAGCAGTTCCAGCAGTTGTATGGCCGCGGCGCCGACGGGAGTCTGCGCCAGCGGGGTCCCGGCGGAGAAGTTGAACGGCAGGGTATAGCGGGGCTGGTCCGGGCTCAGCCACTGAGGTTCCAGTACACGGGCGAAAATATTCTCCACCTGGGCGCGGCACTGGCCCAGGTTGTTGACCACTATGCCGAGGCCGGCGCCCGGATTCTGCCGCAGTTTGTCCGCCGCCCAGCGCGCGGCCTGCAGCAGTTCATCCTCGAGATCCGCGCAGGGGGCGCAGGTGATTTGCGCCTTTGCTTCCGGGCTCTCGCAGCGCGTCACCTGTTCCGCGGCGAGAGTTACTATCTCCTCGGCGAGCGGGGAAATCTGCGCGAACCCGGCCAGTGCCAGCCGCGGTATGCGGAGTAGCACACCTTCGCGAAAGGCACGGGCGATCAACTGGTCCCGCTGATCCTGGGTAATGGCGTTGTGGCTTTGCAGCTGGGTTTGAAAAGCGTCGATCATATCGAACAGCGGGAAGTCCGCTCGCGCGAGGGCGAATTGTTCCAGCAGCGGCGGCAGGATTTCATCCGGGGTGCCGGGATCGGTCAGCAGGCGCCATTGCACCAGTTGGCTCAGCGCGCTGTCCGCATCGCGGCACAGCTGCTGGCTGTTGAGCAGTTGCCTGTCCAGAGATTGATCCAGCGCGCGCTGCCACAGCAGCTGGCGCTGTTCCCGGTTCAGTACCTGTCTGAGCGCCGGCTGCCAGTTGCGTTGCTGGAGTTGAAACCAGCATTTGTCCAGCCAGCCCTGCAGGGATTCCACCGGCGGCGGGGCCCAGCAACTGCCCGCGGCCTGTTGTGCGCCGTAGACCTGCTGGCAGCGATTGCGCAGGCGGTTGGTTGGAGTCAGCAGCAGGCCGCCCGGGGGGAGTTGCGCGAGTATTTCCAGTAGGGGGAAGGCGGGTTGCAGCATGTTATTTGTTTGTTGTCCGGTTTGATTTTGGGCGACCGCGTGCGTTAGTTGGTTTAGCTAACTATCTCTACTGGCATAGGGGCGAGTTCCGCAAAGGCCGTTCCGATCATTCCCTGTGGGTCCAGTGCGCTGGTCAGTAGCATTCCGGCCTCGGGCGAACCCGGCAGCGCCAACTCCAGCTCTTCCAGCCACCAGTGCACACGCCGGGCAATGGCCACACCGGAGTCCAGCCACTGGATATGGCGGGGCGCATAGCGGTCAAGTTCCTCCCGCAGCAGGGGAAAGTGGGTGCAGGCCAGTACGGCGATATCCACCTTGTCCCCGCCGGGGGCGTCGAAGATACGGGCCAGGGCCGGGGCCAGGTCTTCGGCGGTAACCGGCTCGCCGCGCAGCTTGGCTTCCGCCAGGCGCACCAGCTCCGGTGCGGGCACGTTGATCACCTCTGCGCCGTTGCCGAACGCTTCGATCAGGTCGTGGGTGTATCTCCGGTTCACCGTGCCCTCGGTGGCGATCAGGGCGATGGTGCCGGTTCCGCTCGCGGCCGCCGCCGGTTTGACCGCGGGCACTACGCCCACCACCGGCTGGGCCAGCACTTCGCGCAGTTGCGGCAGGGCCAGGGTGCTGGCGGTGTTGCAGCCCACCACCAGGATATCCGCCCGGCTCCGGGCCATCATGCGGCTCGCTGTGTCGACGATACGCGGGCACAGCTGTTGCTCGCTCTTGTCGCCGTAGGGGAAGAAGCCGTTGTCGATGCCGAAGTGTAGGGTGAGGCCGGGCAGCAGGGTGCGGATCTCGCGCGCGATACTGATGGCGCCCACGCCGGAATCGAAGACCAGTACACTTGGGGGCCGGTCCGCCCCCTTGCTAGAATGCGCGCTCGCCAATGCTGTTACTCAAAGCCGGTTTAGGCATAGCATAACAAAACATCCACCCGACCAAGAGCACTCCATGGAAGTCTTCCCCCTGCGGATCGAACTGGACCAGGCAGTCGGTGCCACCCTAGTGCTGCTCGGCCTGCTGGCCGCAGCGGTATGGCTGGGCCGCGCCGGCCTGGCGCGCCGACTGGAGCAGAGCCTCGGGTCGCAGGCGGTGTTGCAGGCGCGGCTCGACAATAGCCGCGAGCGCGAGAGCCAGCTCTCCGACGAGGTGCAGGCGCTGCGTACCAATTTGGAGGACAAGCTGCAGCGCCTGACCCGCAGCCAGGTACTGGTGGAAAAGAGCGAGGCGGCACTGGCGGAGCAGCGCCAGTTGCTGGAGCAGACCCGCAAGGCCATGGCGGAGCAGTTCGAGAACCTGGCCAATCGCATCTTCGAGGAGAAGCAGCAGCAGTTTGTACGCCGCAGCGAGGACAGTCTGCGCAAGAGCCTGGACCCGCTGGAGCGCCAGTTGGGGGATTTCCGCAAGCGGGTGGAGCACGTCTACGACCGCGAGAACGCCGAGCGCAACAGCCTGCTGGGGCAGATCAAGGCGTTGCGCGAGCAGACCCAGCGCATCAGCGAGGAAGCCCTCAACCTGACCTCGGCGCTCAAGGGCGACCGCAAGGTGCAGGGCAACTGGGGCGAGGTGGTGCTGGAGCGCCTGCTGGAGGAATCCGGCCTGCAGAAAGGGCGCGAGTACGATACCCAGGTCAGCTTCGCCGGGGACGGCCGCCGCCGCCAGCCGGACGTGATCGTGCACCTGCCGGAAAACAAGGACCTGATCATCGACGCCAAGGTCTCGCTGCTGGACTACGAGCGCTACTGTTCCGCGGAAACCGACGAGGAACGGGCCCAGGCGCTGAAGCAACATGTGCAGTCCCTGCGCGCGCATATCGCCGGCCTGAACAAGAAGGCCTACGAGCAGCTCGAGGGTGTGCGCACCCTGGATTTCGTCTTTATTTTCGTGCCCATCGAGGCCGCCTATATGCTGGCCATGCAGGCGGACCCGGGGCTGTTCCGCGACGCCTACGACAAGCATATCGTGCTGGTGAGCCCCACCAGCCTGATGGCCACCCTGCGTACGGTGGAAAATATCTGGCGCTACGAGAAACAGAACCGGAATGTGGAGAAGATCGCCGAGGAGGCGGGCAAGCTGCACGACCAGTTCGCCATGGTGCTGGAATCCCTCGACGAACTGGGCAGCCGCATCCGCCAGGCGGAGGACGCCTACCAGCAGACCTATAAGCGCCTGGCCACCGGCCGCGGCAACGCGGTGAAGCGTATCGACAGCCTGCGCAAACTGGGCGCCCGAACCCGCAAGCGGATAGATGCAAATCTGCGCGAGCAGGCGGAGACTTCCCACAGCAGGGGACTGCCCGAGCCCGAAACCGAAAGTGAAACCGAAGGCGAGTAAAACCCAATGGAGATGTTCGCCTTTGCACTGTCGGTCACCGGGCCGATCTTTCTCACCCTGATTATCGGTTACTGGCTGGCGCGCCTGGGCCTGCTGCGCGAGGCGTTTGTCGACGACGCCTCGCGGCTGGTGTTTATGATCACCCTGCCGGTGTTGCTGTTTATCAATATTTTCACCGCGGACGCCGAGTTGGGGCAGGAATTGCCGCTGCTGGCGGCGGGATTCCTGGGAACCATCATCACGATTCCATTGGCCTGGGTAGTGGCCCGGCCGCTGGTGCGGGGAGACCGCAGCGCTTTCATTCAGGGCGCTTTCCGCGGCAACCTGGGAATTATCGGCCTGGCCTGGGCGGCCAACGCCTACGGCAGTAGCGGCCTGGCCCAGGCGGCGCTGCTGATGGCGGTGGTCACCATTCTGTACAACCTGGCGGCGGTTGTACTGTTTGCGATGTACAGCCAGCAGACAAGCTTCAGTTGGAAAAAGCTGGCGAAAGACATTGTGCAGAATCCGCTGATCGTGGCCATCGTACTGGCGCTGATCTGCAAGCAAGTGGGCGTGAAACTGCCGGCAATCCTGTTGCAGACCGGTGACTACCTGGCCTCCATCACCCTGCCGCTGGCACTGCTGTGTATCGGCGCAAGTCTGGATTTCAGCCTGCTGCGCCGCAGCTCGCTGGCTGCCTTCGGCGCGGTGGGATTCAAACTGCTGATTGTGCCGGCGGTTCTGCTCGCCTTCGGCTGGCTGTTTCAACTACCTTCGCAGTCCATGGGCGTACTGCTGCTGCTCGCCGCGTCGCCCAGCGCCACCGTGTCTTTTATCATGGCGCGGGCGATGGGCGGCAACAGTCAGTTGGCGGCCAATATCGTTGCGCTGAGCACACTGCTTTCTATCGTTACCGCCAGTCTGGGGCTGGCGCTGTTGGAGGTATATCTATGAGCCCCTTTCCCACCTGGCTGCTGGTTGCGGCGGCGCTGATCGTCCTTGTGCTGGCGGTGATCGCCGGTTATTACCTGTGCAAACTGCATCTTGCACAAAAGGTGCAGGCACATCAGCTGGCGGAACTGGAGCGGGCGGCACAGGATCAGCGGCAGCGGGTCAACGACAGTATCCAGATCCTCGCCCGCACACTGCTGGACGACGGGGTGGGGCTGACCGAGGCCTCGATCCGCATTCGCGTTCTGCTGGATGCGTTGCAGGTGGGGCAGAGTGTACGCGACGAGTTTGTGGCTTTTTATACGGTGGCGGATAAGACCAGCCATATCCCGATTCTGCAGGAATGGAAGACGCTGCCGCGCAAGAAGCAGTTCCAGTTTGAGCAGGAAATGGCACGAGTGGAGGGGGAGTACCGGGATTTTGCCCTGGATGCGGCGCGGCGGATTCTCGGTAGAGAGTTCTGATCGGTTCGCATGCTTGCGACTACTACTTTCTACAAGGTGCCCTGTAGGAGCCTGCTTGCAGGCGAAAGAATCGGAGCTTCGTAGCCGTTCGCCTGCAAGCAGGCTCCTACAAGGCCGTGAGCAGGATCTGTAGGATGGGCACGTCGCTGCGTTCCTTTGCCCATCCTACTTGCGAGTCAACAGCAGCCCTGACTCGGTGTGGTCGGTATACGGAAACTGATCGAATATCGCAAAACGCTCCACCCGGTGCGTCTTGCTCAACTCCACAAGGTTTTCCAGCTGTGTCTCGGGGTTGCACGAGATATACAGAATCCGCGGGAAGCGCGCGACCATTGCACAGGTGTCCGCATCCAGCCCGGCGCGGGGCGGGTCCACCAGCACGGTGGAGAAATCGTAGCTGTCCAGGTCTATATCCCTGAGCCGGCGGAAGGGGCGCACCTTGTCGATGGCCTGGGTAAATTCCTCGCTGGACAGGCGCACGATATCCAGATTGTCGACACCGTTCGCGCGGATATTTTCCTGCGCGGAATTGACCGAGACCTTGGAAATTTCCGTCGCCAGCACTTTATCGAAATGTTCGCACAGCGGAATGGTGAAGTTGCCGTTGCCGCAGTAGAGTTCCAGCAGGTCGCCCTGGCTGTCTTTGCAAACATCCCTGGCCCAGCGGATCATCGCGCGGCAGATTTCCCCGTTGGGCTGGGTAAAGCTACCCTCCACCTGCTTGTACTGGTAGGTTTTATCGCCGATTTGCAGCCGTTCGGCGACGTAATCCCGCTCCAGAACCACCTTCTGTTTACGCGAGCGGCCGAGGACCGGGAAGCCCAGTTTTTCCTGCAGAGCGCGGGCGGCGGACTCCCAGTCTTCGTCCAGTTTCTTGTGGTAGATCAGGGTAACCAGCGCATCGCCGCCCAGGGTGGTGAGAAACTCGGCGCTGAACAGACGTTTCCTGAGGACCTCACTGGCGTTGACCGCCTCCAGCACCTGGGGCATCAGGCGGTTGATCAGCTCGGAGCCGACGGTAAACTCCTCGATAATAAACGGCTTCTTATACTCGCCTTGGCGATACATGGCGTAATGGGCGCGGCCCTGTTCCTGCCAAATCTTGAACTCCGCGCGCAGCCGGTAGTGACTGGCGGGCGAAGGGAAAACTTCCGGTTCCAGGTCGGTGTAGTCCCGATAGGCCTCGCGCAGACGCTCCACCTTCTGTTGGAGCTGTCGGGTGTAGTCGTCTGTGTTTACACTGTGTATGGCCATAATTGAACTAACTATAGGAGAGGGGCCAGCCTTTTGAGGCTGGGTGGCATCGCTTCGGAAATTCAGAGCGCGGATTATATGGCAATTGGTGAAGTACAAATACCGGTGCGCGGCCAGGGGCTGCACGAATTTACCGACCAGGTGAACGACTGGGTAAGGGAGCAGGGGGGCGGCGACGGCCTCTGCACCCTGTTTATCCAGCACACCTCCGCCAGCCTGCTGATCCAGGAGAACGCCGATCCCAGCGCGAGGGAGGATCTGGAGAACTGGCTGAACCGGCTGGTGCCGGAAAACGATTCGCTCTACACGCACACCCTGGAGGGGCCGGACGATATGCCGGCGCATATCAAGGCGGCGTTGACGGCGACCAGCCTTTCCATCCCGGTGCAGGCGGGGCGCTTGATGCTTGGGACCTGGCAGGGGATTTATCTGTGGGAGCATCGGCACCATCGGGGTAGGCGGCGGGTGATTTTGCACTTCTAGTGCCCCCTCTCCCTAACCCTCTCCCCCAAAGGGGGAGAGGGAACTGTGCCCCCCTCTCCCTAACCCTCTCCCCCAAAGGGGGAAA
>NZ_JBOFOC010000146.1:0-1191 GCF_051659245.1 Microbulbifer sp. | reverse complement strand
AAGTTGATGCCGGTACCGTCGACAATACGGCGACAGCGAGCGGCACCGATCCGGACAGCAATCCGGTCAGCGCTAATGACAGTACCAGCACGGCATTGACCACTTCGCCTGCTCTGGACTTGAGCAAAACTGCCGGCAGTCCCAGTGGCAACAGCGCTGGCGACACTATCGACTACACCTTCACCGTCACTAACACCGGCAACGTCACCATCGACGGTATTGCCATCGCCGATCCACAACTGGATGCGGCGGCGACCTGTGACACCACGACCCTAGCTCCGGGCGCGATCGCAACCTGCAACGGCACTCACACAATTACCCAGGCCGAAGTGGATGCCGGCCAGGTCGACAACACGGCGACGGCGAATGGCACCGACCCGGGCAGCAATCCAGTCAGCGCTAATGACAGCACCAGCACGGCATTGACCGCTTCACCCGCTCTGGACTTGAGCAAAGTAGCCGGTGCACCCAGCGGCAACAATGCCGGTGACACTATCGATTACACCTTTACGGTCACCAATACGGGCAACGTCACCATCGATGGTATTGCCATCACCGACGGGCAATTGGATGCGGCGGCGACTTGCGACACCACCATCCTGGCCCCGGGCGGGATCGCAACCTGCAGCGGCACCCACACTATCACTCAGGCGGAAGTGGATGCTGGTACCGTCGACAACACCGCGACGGCGAACGGCACCGATCCGGACAGCAATCCGGTCAGCGCTAATGACAGTACCAGTACGGCATTGACCGCTTCGCCCGCTCTGGACTTGAATAAAACTGCTGGTGCTCCCAGCGGCAACAATGCCGGGGACACTATCGATTACACCTTTACGGTCACCAATACTGGCAATGTCACCATCGACGGTATTGCCATCAACGACCCACAGTTGGATGCGATAGCAACCTGCGACACCACGACTCTGGCTCCTGGCGCAATCGCCACCTGCAACGGCACCCACACCATCACTCAGGCGGAAGTGGATGCTGGTACCGTCGACAACACCGCGACGGCGAACGCTACTGATCCGGGCGGTAATCCAGTTAGCGCCAATGACAGCACTAGCACGGCACTGACTGCTTCGCCCGCTCTGGATTTGAACAAAACTGCCGGTGCACCCAGCGGCAACAGCGCCGGTGACACTATCGATTACACCTTTACCGTCACTAACACCGGTAATGTCACCA
>NZ_JBOFOC010000145.1:0-12729 GCF_051659245.1 Microbulbifer sp. | reverse complement strand
CGCTCCGATTACATCTTGTCGGCGCCAAAGGCGACCACGTAGAGAAGCCTGAAACTCAGTAACAGCTGTCCAGTGCAAAAACCAGATTAGTGGTTGACTTCAGGGGCCGCTTTAGAGAAGCGGCCCATGGCCGCGATCGACCTTTCCGACTCTACTTTGCCTGCTATCCCGATCGCGGCCATGGGCCGCTCCTACAGGTGCCAAATCAAAAGGAAAAACCATGGCAAAACTCTATCTATTGATCGCCGCCTTTTTCGGCGGCACCGGCGTCGTACTCGGTGCCTTCGGCGCCCACGGCCTGCGCGGCAAAATCGCCGAGAATCTGCTGGAAGCCTACAAAACCGGTGTGCTCTACCAGATGCTGCACGCGCTGGCACTGCTCGGCATCGCACTGCTGATCCGCCACTGGGGCGAGAAGACATCGCTGTTAGTGAGCGGTGGGCTGTTCGCGCTGGGCATACTGCTGTTCTCCGGCAGCCTCTACGCCCTGGCCTTCGGCGGCCCCCGCTGGCTGGGTCCGGTTACCCCGCTGGGCGGCCTGGCGTTGATCGGCGGCTGGACGGCGCTGTTCGTCGCCGCGCTCAGTTATTCTCGCTCATAAATAACGTCTATAATTTACGAAATTCAAATTCAATCAAGTGGCATTAGAAAAAATGAAAAGAATAATTTTCCTGATCTCGGTTCTAATTTTCTCTGGCTGTTCCGGCAATCCACCTATCGCAGGAAGAAAAATAGAAGAAAATAGAAACACTGAATTGTTGTACTTAATTCCGGCGAAATTTTCGGATAATTTGAGTGTTTCGAAAATTGAAAAAGAATGTTCAATGTTATTATCTTTAACTGATTCGGTATTGGCCTACGCAAACGACAATTCCTTAAATATTGAATATAGAGAGGATCTCTCTGAAGTAGATGAAGATCAGAGCGTTTTGCGTATAGAATATGAAGAAATAATCCCTCATCAGTGGAGGCCGTTTGCAGTCCGACCGAGTTCAGTAGCGACTGTAAAGGCGGAAATTGTGAGAGGTTCCGAAGTGATTGATATTACGAGTAAGCGTATAGGGTCCGGTGTAGCGTTTGGTGCTTGCGATAGACTTGAAAAAATAGCAGTTTCTGGCGGGACATATATCGCAAAGTGGGCAGCTAATAGTTCTTATTAGATGATCATTAATGGGGGGGAGCGCAACCTCCCCTTCCGCTTCATTGGCAATAATTGTTAAGCTTAATTAAAGTGTGAGAAGCTGCAAAATAGCAGTATAAGGTGGTTGGCGCTATTTCTTGCCTGTGGCTTTATTAGTTCTGTCCAAGCCGTACACAGATTGTTGCTAAAATCAGCTTTTATCTTTTGCATCAGAGGTCGCGAAGTGCAAGACGAAACCACGGAAGAATTTCCCTACCGCACCGAATACAAGAAGAAATCCATCCGCAGCTATGTGATTCGCGCCGGGCGCATGACCGAGGGCCAGCGCCGCGCTTTTGACAATTACTGGGGAGCATACGGCCTGTCCCTGTTCGACGGCCCGCTGGAGCCGCGCGCAGTTTTCCGCCGCGAGGCGCCGCTGGTGCTGGAGATCGGTTTCGGCATGGGCGATTCGCTGCTGGCCATGGCCGAGGCGGAACCGGACAAGGATTTTATCGGCATCGAAGTGCACCCGCCCGGTGTCGGCCGGCTGATCAACAATGCCGGCAAACTGGGACTGAAAAACCTGCGGGTGTATATGGCCGATGCGGTGGACGTGCTGAACGACTGCATCGCCGATGGGTCGCTGGATCGTTTCCAACTCTATTTCCCCGACCCCTGGCACAAGAAGAAGCACCACAAGCGCCGCATCGTACAGCCGGAGTTCGTGCGCCTGATCTGCGCAAAACTGAAAGCCGGCGGCCTGCTGCATATGGCCACCGACTGGGAAAACTACGCAGAGCATATGCTCGAAGTGCTGGAGGCGGAGCCGCTGCTGGAAAACACCGCGGGCAAAAACCGTTATTCCGGGCGCCCGGAATTCCGCCCGGAGACCAAGTTCGAGCGCCGTGGCCAGCGTCTCGGCCACGGCGTCTGGGATCTGCTGTACCGGCGCCGCTGAGGAGAGCCGCGCCTCATCCGGTCGCAGGGGCGTGCAATCGAGTCCATTGGTGCGCCATTGCGCCGCGCAATGTCTGCTATCTTCAAACAGGTCAGGGAAAACCTGCAGCGCAAATGCTATAGGTTTGCCCAGGCAGTGTTTAATACCGGTAAAAGGAACTTCCGGAGCGATAAATGATAAAACGCCGCTCTTGCCCGCTTATTCTCCATGCTGTTCTGGTGTCGCTGGCGATTTCCGTCGCGCCGGCGCACGCCGACCTGGAGGGCACGCTGAATCTCTACCTCAACGGCGGCTACTACTGGTTCGACAGCGACCGGTTGGACGGCACCCCCTTTCACGGGCTGGAGCCGGAGGACACCTGGGGCGGCGGTTTCGGCTTCGGCTACAACGTCACCGACCGCTGGGCGCTGGAAGGGGTCTACCACGTCTTCACCGTGAGTGTGGAGGGTATCGACGAAAAGCTGGACGGCAGCAACTACCACATGGATCTCCTTTACCAGTTTGCCGGGCGCTTCTGCGGCAATCTCTGCTGGCAGCCCTACGTGGCCTTCGGAGTGGGGGAATTTCGCGTGGATTTCGACGAAGTCGATCTACTGGTCTGGGATGAATATCTGCTGGACCCGTTCCTGGAGGATCACGACCGCCAGACCATGGTGAACCTGGGACTGGGAGTCAAATACCAACTGGGGCCGCGCTGGCAGGCGCGGGCGGATGCGCGCGCCTTCCAGGGCATCGAGGAGGGCGGCCTGGACGGCCACATCAGTTTGAGCATCGGCTACCAGTGGATCGACGACCTGGTGATACTGCGCGACCGCGACGCGGACGGGGTCCTGGATGATGCGGATTACTGCCCGCAGACGCCCATCGGTGTGGATGTGGGCCTGGACGGCTGCCCGGTGGATTCCGACCGCGACGGCGTGCCCAACTACCTGGACGTATGCCCCACAACACCGCTGGGAACCCCTGTGTACGAGGACGGTTGCCCGCAATTGTGGACCGAATAAAATTCAATCGTAGGGCTGTAGAAGTGAACAAGATTCGCCCCTGCGTCAGGCACCGCGGGCACCTTCCAACTGCTCGGAAATTTCCAGCCACTGCATTTCCAACGCGTCCAGCGCCTCGCGCTGTTGTGACTGCTCGCGGTTGAGGCGGGCTATCTCTTCCTGCTGGCCGCCGCTGTACAGGCTCTCATCCGCCAGCTGGTTTTCCAGTTCGGCCAGCTTCTTCTCCGCGCGCGCCATCTGCTGTTCGATGCGCTTCAGTTTGTCGGTGAGCGGTTTCAGTTGTTCCCGCAGTGCGGCGGCGGCGCGGCGCTGGGCCTTTTTGTCGTCCGCCGGTTTTTCGTCGCCGGGGGATTTCTCTTCCGCCTTTTCGCCGCGCCTGAAGGCCAGCAGCCACTGTCTGTAATCCTCCAGATCGCCGGCGTAGGGTTCCGCGCGGCCATCCGCCACCAGCAGGAACTCGTCGGTGGTGTTGGCCAGCAGGTGGCGGTCGTGGGACACCAGCACCACTGCGCCGGGAAATTCCGCCAGCGCCAGGGTGAGCGCGTGGCGCATCTCCAGATCCAGGTGGTTGGTGGGCTCGTCCAGCAACAGCAGGTTGGGTTTCTGCCAGGCGAGAATCGCCAGTGCCAGCCGCGCCTTTTCGCCGCCGGAAAAGTCCGCCACCGCTTCGAAGGCGCGGTCGCCGGCAAAACCGTAGCCACCGAGGAAATCCCGAAGCGACTGCTCGCTCGCTTCCGGGGACAGCCGCTGCAGGTGCAACACGGGTGAGGCGGCGCCATCCAGCGCCTCCAACTGGTGCTGGGCGAAGTAACCGATCGCCAGGTGTTCGCCGCACAGGCGCTCGCCGCCGATCAACGGCAACTCCCCCGCCAGGGTTTTGATCAGCGAGGATTTGCCCGCGCCATTGGGGCCCAGCAGGCCGATGCGGCGCCCGGGCTGGATACCCAACTGCACCCGGTGCAGTACGACCTTTCCCCGGTAGCCGATATCCGCCTCGCGCAGGTCGATCAGCGGGTCGGACGTTTTGTCGGCGGCGGGGAGCGTGAAGTGAAAAGGTGAGTCGGCGTGCGCCGGCGCTATCTGCACCATGCGGTCCAGTGCCTTGAGGCGGCTCTGGGCCTGTTTCGCCTTGGTCGCCTTGGCGCGGAAGCGGCGCACGAAATCCTCCATATGCGCCCGCTCCGCCTGTTGTTTCTCATACTGGGCCTGCTGTTGCGCCAGGCGCTCGGCGCGCGCGCGCTCGAAGGCACTGTAGTTGCCGCTGTACAGGCGCAACTGACGATGTTCGAAGCTGACGATGCCGTCCACCACCGCGTCGAGAAAATCCCGGTCGTGGGAGATGACCAGCAGGGTACCGGGAAAGCGCTGCAGCCACTGTTCCAGCCACAGGGTGGCGTCCAGGTCCAAGTGGTTGGTGGGTTCGTCGAGCAGCATCAGGTCCGCCGGGCACATCAGCGCCCGGGCCAGGTTCAGGCGAATGCGCCAGCCGCCGGAGAAGCTGCTGACCGGGCGCTGCTGGTCGGCGTGCGCGAAACCGAGGCCATCGAGCAGCTGCGCCGCGCGGGCCGGACCGCTGTAGCCGTCGATCGCCGCCATGCGCTCGTGCAGTTCGCCGAGCTCGCGGCCGCCGATATCGCCGCCGCTCTCAGCCTGTTGCAGCTTCCGTTGCAGCCGGCGCAGTTCGTCGTCGCCGTCGAGCACATAGTCCAGGCCGCTCTGCTCGCCGGCGGCCACTTCCTGGGCCATATGCGCGATGCGCCAGCCGGCGGGGAGCTCCACTTGGCCGCTGTCGCTGTCCAGTTGGCGCAGCAGCAGTTTGAACAGGCTGGACTTGCCACAGCCGTTGGGTCCGATGATGCCCACCTTGTGGCCGGGAAAGATACGGCAGTCCGCGTTTTGCAGCAGTTCGCGGCCGCCCATTTGCAGGGAAACGCCTTGCAGATTGATCAACTAAAACCTCTGTAGTCTGGAGCCTGGAGTGCTAGGCTATCGACGTAATAAATGGCCGGGATTCTACCGTGACAAAATCCGCACCTCCATCGTCGCCGCTGGAAAACCCCCTGTGGCAATTCTGCCTGGACTTTTATCGCCAGCCCCAGGTCGAGGAATTCCTGCTGGAGTGCCAGGACGGCCGGGGGGCAGACGTGTGCCTGTTGCTCTGGGCCAGCTACGCGGAGGCCGGTGGCCGGCGGCTCAGCGAGGATAGCTGGCGTGTGGCGGACAGCGGCCTGGCGCCGCGACGGCGGATGATTTCCAGCGTGCGCCACCTGCGCCGCTGGCTCGGAAACATGCGGCCGCGCACCCAATGGCTCTACGACTACTGCAAAGGCTATGAGCAAAAACTGGAACAGCGCCAGCTGGCGGCACTGTGGAAATTGCAGGAGGAGAGCTGGCCGGAGGATCGCCCGGCCCTGGAGCTGGCGGGACAGCAATACGGGTTGCCGCAAAAAGATCAGGCCCGCTGGGCGGGCCTGATCGAAGCCTTTAAATCCGGTTCCCGTTAGCGGGAATTACTCGTCGCCGGACTTCTCGCTGGCGAACAGGCTGTTGGGCGGTGTCGCCGGAGTGATGGTCGGCTTGGGCTCGGGAGAGGGTTTTTGCTCCCCGGTCGGCTCAGAGCTGCCGACGGGACGGGGCTCCGGTGTTTTGCCCTGGATCGGTGCACTGCCGGATGGAGTGCTCTCCGGTTGCTTTTCCGCCGGGGAAACCGGTTTGGGCTCGGCGGCGGGCTTCTCGGGCTTGGGTTCGGCGGGTTTCGCCGCCTCTGCGGAGGGGGCCTTTTTCACCTCGGGCTTCTGGCTCTTCGGCTCGGTCGCGGCTGGTTTTCCGGCGGGGGTTTTTTTGGCCGCCGGCCTGGAGGCCGCGGACTTGCCGGCGGCCTTCTCGGCCGGGGCCTTGGCAATGGAGGGTTTCTTGGCCGGAGCCTTTTTGCGGGTGGCCTTGGTTACCGCTGTTTTCTTCGTTTTGGCTTTCTTTGTCTCGGCTTTCTTCGTTTCGGCTTTCTTTGCGGCAGTTTTCTTCGTTTTGGCTTTCTTTGTCTCGGCTTTCTTCGTTTCGGCTTTCTTTGCGGCAGTTTTCTTCGCAGCGGTTTTCTTGGGCGCCGCTTTTTTGGCCGGGGCCTTTTTCGCGGTGGTCTTCTTTGCCGCGGTCTTTGTCGCGGATTTTTTCGCAGTCGCTTTCTTCTTCTTGGCTTTGGTTTTGCCGGCGGCGGCTTTTTCGGCTTTGGCCGCTACCTTGCCGAGACCGTCCGCGAGCTTTTTCTCCAGCTTGGCCGACGCCTCCGCCTGCTTGGCTTCGGCGGCATCCTCCTTGGCCTGTTGCAGGGTCTCAGTCAGTTTGGCGACGGCGGCCTTGGCGGCGTCCAGGCGCTTTTGCACGGCGGCGGTCTTGCTTTTCTTTGCCGCGGTGCGGGCGCTGGCGAGCCTGGTCTTGGCCTTGGACAATTTGCTCTGGGCTGCGGTCACTGCCTTGCCGGCTTTTTGTACCGCTTTGCCGGCGTCGGCGACCTGCTTGGCCCGGGCCTTGTCCAGTTGAGTGGTGAGCTTGGCGATTTGAGCTTCCAGCTCCGCGACCTTGTCCAGAGTTTTTCGTTTGGCAGCCATGAGTTGATATCCTGAGGTTTACGATCTAGTCGGTACACCCGGGCGGCGCAGACACCCGGCGTTTTATACGGTCGAGCCGCTATTACAGACCCACACCCTGGCCAGCCCCGTTGGCTGGTCCGCTGCACCGGCAGTGTCAATCCACTCCAAAGCGTGCCGGAACAACCGGTGGAGAGCCGATAATAGCGCTGTTGTTGGTGAAGTGCATCCCTGCACTTCACACCCCGCGGGACAGTCGGGTATGTACAAATCAGCTGTCTCTGTCGATTAGTGTGAAGTGGATCCACAGTATGGACCAGCGTGCCGGTGTGCACCTCCAGCCGCCATGGGTTAGACTTGGCGGGGACCGGCCGCTACCGGCCGAGCGCTTCTGCGATGATCTTGAGTCGCTTCTTTGCGTTGGCCAACTGGCCACACGATTAAACAAATACATCACGGATAAAGAGACAATTCCCATGAACAAATATCCTCTGGCTGCAGCAGTTGCCCTGGGCCTCGCGCTGGTCGGCTGTGACCAACAGAAATCCGAGCAGGCGAGCGAGGAGGTTGCCCTGGAGACCCAGGAGCAAAAGGTCAGCTACATCATCGCCGAAGATATGGCCAAGCGCCTGAAGTCCCAGGAGGTGGAACTGGATCCGCAGGTGGTGCTGATGGCACTGGACGATGTGGCCAACGACCGCGAGTCGCGCATATCCGATGAGGACAAGCAGCAGGTCATCGCGGTCTTCCAGGAAGAGATGCAGGCCAAGCAGAAGCAGATGCTGGCCGACCAGGAGAAAGAATTCAAAGCGAAGGCGGAGCAGAACCTGGCGGAAGGCAAGGCGTTCCTCGAGGAGAATGCCAAGAAGGAGGGGGTGGTTACCACCGACTCCGGCCTGCAGTACAAGGTGATCAAAGAGGGCAGTGGCGAATCCCCGAGTGCCGACAGCACCGTGGAAGTGGACTACAAGGGCACCCTGATCGACGGCACCGAGTTCGATAGTTCCTACTCCCGCGGCGAGCCGGTACAGTTTCCGGTGACCGGTGTGATCAAGGGCTGGACCGAGGCCCTGCAGATGATGAAGGAAGGCGCCAAGTGGGAACTGTATATTCCGTCCGACCTGGCCTACGGCCCCGGCGGCGCCGGCGGTCTGATCGGCCCCAATGCCACGCTGATTTTTGAGATTGAGCTGCACAAGGCCAATGTGCAGGCCGATGGCGGTGAGGAGTCCTCCGAGGGAGAGCAGCAGCCGGAGGGCGGCGCCCAGCAAGAGTAAGGCTGTTCACCTGCGATCATAAAAAGGGGCTCTCCGGAGCCCTTTTTTATACCGGCTGAAAATGTAGTGGCGAATCCTGGATTGTCCTCTACATCAACATCTTCGCATCAGACACTTGCTTAAGTGAGCAGTATTACGTTCAGGCCAGTTGATTCTTGTGCGCCGTGTGCAACAGCGCAATCATCTGGTCCTCGGAACTGAAGCGGGTTTCCAGCGCCTCACCCAGTTGGGACAGGTCGCGCTGCAGCGCGGCGAGGTCGTCGGTCTCCTGGTACTTGTCGTTGAAGTCCACGGCGACATCGGTGGTGTCGTCGATTTCCCGGTAAAGCTGGCGCGCTGTCTCCAGGCCCTGCTTGTCGCCGAACGCCTTTCCCTCGTGGATCAGTTGTTCGTACACCTCGAAGTGGCCGGCGGAGACATAGTCCACCAGCTGCTGGCAGAGCTGGCGCACATTCTCCTCGGCTTCGGCATCGCCCTCGGCGATTTCCTTTTTTTGCGAGAGCGCGCAGAAGCGCACCAGCAGCTCCTGGCGCGAGTGCAGCCAGCGATCGATGATCTCGCTTACGCCTCCCCAGCGCTCGCGCGCCGATTTGCAATTCTCCAGCATCTCCGGGTTTTCCTTTGTGACTTCTAACAGCTTTCTGCAAGATAGGAGATTCCCACGCCGCCGGCAAGGAACTGAGCGCATTCTGCGCCAGATAGATACCAACTGATAAGGAAGGAGTAAATGTACATACCCAGCAGCTTTCGCCAGGACGATATGGCGGCTCTGCACCAGTTGATGCGCGATCGCCCGCTGGCAACCCTGGTGACCGGTTCGCCGGATGGTCCCAACGCCAACCATATTCCCCTACAGTTGGTCGCCGGGCCGGGTTCCCGCGGTGTACTGCGCGGGCACATAGCGCGGGCCAATCCGCTGGCGCGGGAAGCGGAGCGGCCGCTGCAGGCGCTGGCGATATTCTGCGGTCCCGACAGCTATATCTCCCCCTCCTGGTATCCGGAGAAAGTCGAGCACGGCAAGGTAGTGCCCACCTGGAACTACGTGGCGGTGCACGCCCGCGGCAGCCTGCGAGTCGTGGATGACCCCCACTGGTTGAGAGAACAGCTGGAGGGGCTGACCGGACAGCAGGAAGCCGGGGCGCTAACCCCGTGGTCGGTGGCGGACGCGTCGGAGGACTTTATTGAAAAACTCTCCGCCGCCATCGTGGGAATAGAACTCAGCATCGATACGCTGGAGGGAAAGTGGAAAGTCAGCCAGAACCAGCGCCGGGTAACCCGTGAGGGCGTGGCGGATGGACTGAGGGAGCGGGCCGGCGATGGCGACGGGGATATGGCGGCGCTGGTCGAATCTGCAATCGGCGATTGATCCGCGCCGCGACTGTCAGGGACTGGGCAGTGTGCAACTGGCCGGTATCGCCGCACCGGCGAGCCGGTGGGCGGCGATCTTTGTCCTGGGTCTTCAGGGTTTGCGGAAGGCCTGCCAGGCGCCGAAGACGATCAGCCCGATAAAGCCCAGCGCGGCCCAGCCGGGTATGGAGATGCCCAGCAGCGTCCACTGCACTTCGGCGCAGTTGCCGTCGCCGGTGAGCAGGGTCTTGATCACATCGGATACCGGAAAGGATTCGAGCATATAGCTGATCCCCGGCCCGCAGGCGGGCACCTGGTCTTCCGGCAGGCTCTGCAGCCACAGCTGGCGGCCGGAAAAATAGAGGCCGCCCAGGGCCCAGAGAGAGACCAGCAGGCCGTAAATGCGCCGGCCGATGGTGGCCGGGTTGTGCAGAAAGGCGGCCAGCGATACCAGGCCCGCGCCCAGCAGCATCACCCGCTGGGTGATGCACAGCGGGCAGGGTTCGAGGCCGCGGATATATTCCAGGTAAAAGGCGGCACCGAGCAGGAATACCACGGCGAGAAAAGCCAGCAGGAAGGTGGTGCGCGGGTTGGGCAGCTTCATGATTTATTGTGTTCCGAATGATGTTTTTGAGTAGGACTGCCGGAACCCGGCGGCCTCCCGATTCAAATAGCCGAACAGTTCGGCGAAATTCCGTTCCAGAGCGGGGCGCCGGGCCAGCAGCTCCGGCAGAGCATCCTGCAGCGACACCGGGCGGCTGAGCCGCTGGCTCACCCGGGCGAGGCTCTGGGCGACCACCTGTTCGTCGCCGTAACTCTGCAGTAGTTTAAAGCGCTCGGCGCGCTCCATAAATGCCTGCGCGCGGGCGGGAATATAACCGCTGCGGCTGTGAAAGTGTCGCCAGCAGTCGCGGCAGAAATCCTCCAGCGGCTGCTGGTGCCACTCGCTCCACTGCCGGCTGAGCAGATGGTCGAACCAGATATCCAGAATGATGCCGGCGTAGCGCCGCCAGTGCGGGTCCAGTTGCGCCTGGGATTTCCGGTAGGCGGGGTGACTGTCGGTGAGCGCGTCGATGCGCCTGTGGAGGCGGATGCCCGCTTCTATGTCCGCCGGCAGTTCACCCTTTAACGGGCCCTTGACGAAATCCCCCAGCAGCCCGCCCAGGCGCCAGTCCGGCTCGGGGCCGGAGAGCAGCAGGTGGGCGAGGTAGTTCATCGCGAGGTCGCGGATTCAGCGCTGGCAGAAAATGTACTGTGCATAGTACTGGCCGAGGAAGTCCTCGAAAGTTCCCCTGTCCCCCGCTTCCACCTGCCGTTGTTTTTGCAGCGATTCCCCCGCCAGCTGTGCGAAATGCTGTTGCGAGGCTTCGTCCAGCGGGCGCTCGATGAAGTACTGGCGGTGCTGCTCCGCCTTGTCGGCGGCCCACTGGAAAAAGCTCTGCCCGCGCGTTTCCATTTCCGCCAGCATGTGCGCGGCCGGTGTGGCGGTTTCGCCGGTCACCTTGGCGCGCTGGATTTCCAGGCTGCGGCGGTAGTCGTCGTCGCCCCAGGCGCCGTCGAACAGGTCCGCCAGGGGCGCCATTTCGTCCAGCAGGCGCCCGGCCCAGACGCTGAGCTTCTGCTCGCCGCCGTTGTGGATCAGTTGGAGTTCCGGATCGCGGCCGCGGTAGACGATGCGATTCTGGTTTTCCTGCACCGCGCGGTAGTCGGCATTGTCGGTCTTGGGGCTGTCCCCCAGCAGGCAGTGCAACAGAAAGCAGTCGAGGAAGCGCATCTGCTGCGCGTCTATGCCCAGGGGTGAGAAGGGATTCAGGTCGAGGCAGCGCACCTCAATGTATTCCACTCCGCGGTTGGCCAGGGCGGATAGCGCCGTCTCGCCCATCTTCGCCGGGTTTTTGGGCCGGATGGGGGAATAGAATTCGTTCTCGATCTGCAGCAGGCCGGTGGACAGCTGCTGGTATTGGCCGCCCGCGTCCTTGACCCCGAGTTCGTGGTAAGGGGCGTAGGGCCTGCTGATCGCCGCGCACAGGGTGGAGAGGTAGCTGCACAGGTCGTTGTAGCAGACGATCAGCGTTTGCTGCGCCTCGCTGTTGTAGCCCAGGTCGCCCATGCGCAGCGAGGTGGCGTGGGGCGCGTAGAGGCTGTGCCCCTCGCTGTCGAAGGGCTCCAGGCCGTGCTCGCGGCCGTCCACAAAGCCGCCGCATACCGCCGGCGCGGCGCCGAACAGGTAGATCAGCAGCCAGTAATTGCGGCGGAAATTGCGGATCAGGTCGAAGTAGCGGCGGGTCTTGAAATCGCCCAGGGGCTCGTCGCTGCCCTCGCGCTCGTGCAGCCAGCTCCAGAAATCGTCCGGCAGCGAGAAGTTGTAGTGAATGCCGGCGATGGTCTGCATGGCGCGGCCGTAGCGCAAACCCAGCCCCAGGCGGTAGATGGTTTTCATGGTGCCGCTGTGGGAGCCGCCGTAGCGCGCCACCGGAATGTCCGGGTCGGCGCCGATGCGCGCGGGCATGGAGTTGACCCACAGGCGTTCGTCGCCGATCTGGCTGTAGGTGTAGCGGTGAATCCGGTCGAGGATCTGCAGCGCCTCTTCCGGGGTGGCCACCGGCGGAGTGATAAATTCCAGCAGCGCTTCGGAAAAATCGGTGGTGATGCAGTCGTGGGTCAGCGCCGAGCCCAGCGATGCCGGGTGGGGCGTCTGCGCCAGGTCGCCGTCCGGGGTGACCCGCAGGCTCTCTTTTTCGATACCGCGGCGAATGCCCTTCAGCAGTTGCAGCGATTGCGGCTGGGCCAGTGCGGCCAGATGACGATGGGGCACTCGGATCT
This sequence comes from Microbulbifer sp., assembly GCF_051659245.1. NCBI lineage: Bacteria > Pseudomonadati > Pseudomonadota > Gammaproteobacteria > Cellvibrionales > Microbulbiferaceae > Microbulbifer > Microbulbifer sp. The sequence goes on along the minus strand of NZ_JBOFOC010000145.1, from coordinate 616 downwards.
CCTATTGAGCTGCCGCAGGTTCGGAGCGATATGGGGGCGACTTCAGCCCGCTTCAAGCGCCGCGGACCGCGACTCGTCCTCGCCCGGCTCTACCTCGGGCGGTTCCTCGGGGGAGATTTCCGGCGGTTCCTCGGGGGGGACTTCCGGCGGTTCCTCGGGGGTGATCTCCGGCGGTTCCTCAGGCTCCACTTCGGGGGCCTCCTCTGGCGGCACTTCCGGCGGCGTCTCCGTCGGGATTTCCCTTGGGTCCCCCAGGGCCTCTGCGGGCACCTGTGGCTGGCCCTTGCTGTTCAGCTCGCACTGCAGCAGTTCGATGCGCAGGCTGACATCGCGGGTGTTGGCTTCGAACATCTGGTTGATGGCGACATCCTTGTGTTCGCTGCGGAACAGGCGGCCGGCCTCGCGGCCGTCGATCCATTCGTTGCTTTTGCTAAGGAACTGCTGGTGCTGGTTGGTCAGCACGTAGACGTGACTCATGCGGCGGAACAACTTTAATGCTGTGACAGGAAGGCAGTGTACATTCAGAAGGCAGAGGACAGAAGACTGGGGACAGACGGGAATGACACTAATGTAGGAGCGGGCCATGCCCGCGATCGTCATCAGCTACGTAGCGAAG
>NZ_JBOFOC010000144.1:0-4005 GCF_051659245.1 Microbulbifer sp. | reverse complement strand
CGCCCCGGCCCGCCGTAATCCCCCTCTCCCCGGCCCTCTCCCCCAAGGGGGAGAGGGGGCACAATGGCTACTCTCTACGCCACTTGGTGCCTTCGCGGCTGTCTTCCAGAACCACACCTTTGGCCTTCAACTCCTCGCGGATTTCGTCGGCGCGGGCGTAGTTTTTGTCGAGTTTGCTCTGCTGGCGCTCGGCGATCAGCTGTTCGATTTCCTGCTCGGAAATCGTCTCCGCTCCCCGGGCCTGTTTGAACCAAGCTTCCGGGTCCTGTTGCAGGATGCCCAATTGCCGGCCCGCGGCCAGCAATATCGCCTTCCGATGCGCCTTCCCAGCCGTGCCTGACTTGTTCAGCTCCCTGGCCATCTGATGCAGTTCGCCGATGGCCACCGGCGTGTTCAGGTCGTCCTCGAGCGCGACCATAAATGCAGTGCCCTCAAGGTTCGCCTCGCCTACTTCTATGCTTTGCGCCTCGCGCAAAGCACCGTAGAGCGAATCGAGGCTGCGCCACGCCTGCTCCAGCAGGTCGGAACTGAAATTCAGCTCCGAGCGGTAGTGGGCGGAGATCAGCGCGAAGCGCAGCACTTCGCCCGGGTACTGCTGCAGCAGGTCGTTGACCATGCGGAAGTTGCCCAGGGATTTGGACATCTTCTCGCCTTCAATATTCACATAGCCGTTGTGCATCCAGTAGCGCACAAAGTCCACACCGTTGGCGCAGCAGCTCTGGGCGCGCTCGTTTTCGTGGTGGGGAAAGGTCAAATCGCGGCCGCCGCCGTGAATATCGATGGTGTCCCCCAGGTGCTTCTTGATCATCGCCGAGCACTCCAGGTGCCAGCCGGGGCGGCCGCGGCCCCAGGGGCTGTCCCAGCCGGGCTCGTCGTCTTTCGAAGGTTTCCACAGCACGAAGTCGCCAGCGTATTTCTTGTAGGGGGCCACCTCGACGCGGGCGCCGGCGAGCATATCGTCCAGGGAGCGCTTGGAGAGCTTGCCGTAGCCATCCATGGATTCCACCGCGAAGAGCACATGGCCCTCGGCCTCGTAGGCGTGGCCCTTCTCGATCAGCCGCTCGATCATGGCGATCATTTCCGGTAGGTGTCCGGTGGCATAGGGAGTGACGTCCGGCTCCAGATTGTTGAGCGCGGCCATATCCTCGAAATAGGCCTGGGCGAAGCGCGCGGAGAGCACACCGATCTCCTCGCCGTTGTCCCGCGCGGCTTTCATGATCTTGTCGTCGATATCGGTAATGTTGCGCGCGTAGACCACGTCGCTGAAACGGTTTTTCAACAGCCGGTAGAGGGTATCGAACACCACCACCGGGCGGGCGTTGCCGATATGCACGCGGTTGTACACGGTGGGGCCGCAGACGTACATGCGCACCCGGTCTTCCACCAGTGGCTTGAAGATTTCCTTTTTCCCGGAGAGGGTGTTGTAGAGCTGTAGAGGCATCTCTTCTCGCAATCTTGTTGGTGGAATGCGCTACGCTTATTCCACCATTTTCCAATTTCATGTAGGAGCCTGCTTGCAGGCGAATATAGTGCCGGTATCAAACTCCGTCCTCGCCATCCCTGGCGCAACGTTTGTGTATTCGATTTGACCCCGGCCCGGCCATCCATGGCCGGTCGCAAAATTGCGCAGCGAGCAGTGCTCGCTAATCGCGCAATTTTGCCCAGGAATCCCGCAGGCCAATGGTGCGGTTGAACACCGGCTTTTCCGCGGTGCCGTATTTGCTGTCGCGGCAGAAGTAGCCGTTGCGTTCGAACTGGTAGCTTTGTTCCGGCTCGGCATTCGCCAGGCCGATCTCAGCCTTGCAGCCGCTGAGGATCTCCAGGCTATCCGGGTTGACGAAGTCCAGGAAATTCTTGTCCCCCGCGTCCGGCGCCGGATCGCTGAACAGGCGGTCGTAGAGTCGCACTTCACAGTCGACATTTTTTTCCGCGGAGACCCAGTGAATCACCCCCTTGGGCTTGACGCCGTCCACCGGATCTTTGCCCAGGGTATCCCGGTCCACGGAGCAGCGCAGTTCGACGATTTCGCCGTTGGCATCCTTCACCACTTCGTCCGCGTGGATCACATAGGCGTTGCGCAGGCGTACCTTCTTGCCCAGCACCAGGCGCTTGTATTTCTTGTTGGCCTCTTCGCGGAAGTCCTCCCGCTCGATATAGAGGGTGCGGGTAAACGGCAGCACCCGCGCCGGGAGGTCGTCGCGCACCGGGTGGCCGGGGGCGCTGAGGCTTTCCTCCTCCCCTTCCGGGTAGTTGGTAAGCGTGACCTTGAGCGGGTCCATCACGCACATGCCGCGGGGGGCGTTCTTGTCCAGGTCGTCGCGAATGGCGTACTCCAGCATGCCCAGATCCACCACCGAGTCGGAGCGGGTCACGCCGATCATCTCGCAGAAATTGCGGATCGCCGCCGGCGGTACGCCGCGGCGGCGCATGCCGGACAGGGTGGGCATCCGCGGATCGTCCCAGCCGTCCACGTGCTTTTCGTCCACCAGTTGCTTGAGCTTACGCTTGGAGACCACCGTGTAGTTCAGGTTCAGGCGCGCAAACTCATACTGGCGCGGGCGTGCCGGCACCGGCAGGTTCTCCAGCAGCCAGTCGTACAGGGGCCTGTGGTCCTCGAACTCCAGGGTACAGATGGAGTGGCTGATGCCCTCGATGGCATCCGACTGGCCGTGGGCGAAGTCGTAGCTGGGGTAGATGCACCACTTGTCGCCGGTCTGGTGATGGGCCATCTTCTTGATGCGGTAGATGACCGGATCGCGCAGGTTGATATTGGGCGCGGCCATATCGATCCTGGCGCGCAGGCTGCTCTCGCCCTCTGCCATCCCGCCGTTCTTCATTTGCTCGAACAGCGCCAGATTCTCCTCCACGGAGCGGTCCCGGTAGGGGCTGTTTTTGCCCGGCTCGGTCAGGGTGCCGCGGTAGGCGCGGGCCTCCTCCGGCGACAGGTGGCAGACGTAGGCCTTGCCTTCCTTTATCAGGTGCAGCGCCCAGTCGTACAGCTGGTCGAAGTAGTCCGAGGTGTATTTGGCTTCGCCGGCCCATTGAAAGCCCAGCCAGGACACGTCCCGTTTGATGGACGCGACGTACTCTTCTTCCTCCTTGGCGGGGTTGGTGTCGTCGAAGCGCAGGTTGCAACTGCCGCCGAACTCCTGCGCCAGGCCGAAGTTCAGGCAGATGGACTTGGCGTGGCCGATATGCAGGTAGCCGTTGGGCTCCGGCGGAAAGCGTGTGACCACTTCGGAGACCCGGCCCCCGGCCAGGTCTTCGCGGATAATGTTCTGTAAAAAGTGAGCCGGCTTGCTCTCGGATGTCATAGAGGTCTCGATTACAGCTGTGCGAATGTAAGCGGCGGATTATAGCGCAGTTGCGCCTCAGAACATCGGTTTTGCGGAACGGCGTCCTAAGGTATGATGCCGGCCGCAATTTACCCAACCAGCCACCCACGGGATGTTTTATGATCACCCTGCACACCACCTATGGCGATATCGCCGTTGAACTGGAGTTCGACAAGGCCCCGAAAACCGCCGCCAACTTCCTGCAGTACTGCCGCGAAGATTTCTACACTGGCACCATTTTTCACCGGGTGATCAACAACTTTATGGTCCAGGGCGGCGGTATGACGCCGGATATGGAGCAGAAGCCCACCCGCGACACTATCGAGAACGAGGCGGACAACGGCCTCAAAAACGATACCGGCACCCTGGCCATGGCCCGCACCATGGAACCGCACTCTGCCAGCTCCCAGTTTTTCATCAACGTCAACGACAACGACTTCCTCAACTTCCGCAGCAAGGACTCTCAGGGTTGGGGCTACTGCGTATTCGGCAAGGTGGTCGAGGGAATGGACGTGGTCAACAAAATCAAGGGCGTGCCGACCGGCAGCAAGGGCTTCCACCAGGATGTGCCCGTGGAGACCATCGAGATCACCGGCGTGACCGTCGCCGGGGACTGACCTATCTCCTTCTCCTGTAGGAGCGGCCCATGGCCGCGATCTTTCCCGCTACG
>NZ_JBOFOC010000143.1:0-14921 GCF_051659245.1 Microbulbifer sp. | reverse complement strand
TCGGATGGCCGCCCCGCCGCTCCTACAGGGGTGAGCAGTTACGAGTTAAGAGGCTTTTGGATTGCTTGTTTTTTTCGGTTTGTCACAAATGACAGCATAGGATTGCCTAATCCTGACGCGACTGGTAGTGCTGTGCGGGGTTAGGGTATTTAGGTTGGAGGCATTCTTATGCTACCTTTGCCGCGATTTTATCTTGCGTCGAAATCAACGTTGGCAGGGATGTTTCAGTGCCGGAATACCACTATCAGGCCCTCGGGGGCGATGGACAGTCATTTGCCGGCGTCATTGTTGCATCCAGCATCCAGCAGGCCCGCACGGAGCTCGAGAAGGCGAGTGTCTTTTTAATCAAGATCAAGCCCGCGCGCAAGATGTCCCTGCGGCGCAAGCAGGTGACCGAAGCCGATCTGAAAGACCTGGCCGAGGAACTGGTCGCGTTGCTGCGGGCGGGAATCCGGCTTACCGCCGCGCTTACCATTCTCTGTGAGGAAGACCAGGGAAACGAGCTGAACCGTCACCTGCGAGAAGTCGCTGCTAACGTTGAAAAAGGTTCTTCCCTGCACGAGGCCTGTGCAAGGTATCCCGAGATCTTCTCTACTGATTTCTTGCGGGCGGTGAAATCGGGAGAGCGGCAGTCCAACCTGGTCGATGCCCTCAACGCCTATAGGGAGTTGGTCGCCAAGCGTCTCCAGGTCAGGAGATCTATCCGGCAGGCCCTTGCATATCCGGTTTTCCTGCTGAGCACCGTGGCTGTCGCCATCCTGGTGCTGTTCGTTTTTGTGGTACCGAAGTTCGAGCAGATGCTGGCGGGGTTCAATTCAGAGCTGCCGGGGCTGACGCGGGCCGTGATCGCGATTTCCGAGAGCTTGCCGTTGCTTATCGCGGCTTTGGCGGTTGGCTTTATTGCCTCTGCCGTTGCCCTGAAGAACCTGGACGGCTCCGGACGTGTGAAAAGTGCGCTCGCGAGATTGTCGCTGGCCATTCCCGTCTACGGCGGCATCCGCCGTTATTCCGACCTGATCAGCTTTTACGGGATGCTGGAGTCGTCCATCCGTTCCGGTATGCCGGTTGCGGTGACCTTGCGGGAGGTGTCGGCTTCTTTCCAGGGGACTCATATCGGATCCTCGCTGCAAACCATCTGCACCGAGGTGAACAACGGTGCGGGGTTGGGCGAGGCTATGGCCTCCACGGGCTTTTTTATCGGGCGGGATCTGAAGTTGGTGGAAATTGGGGAAAAATCGGGCAACCTGGCCGGTGTTTTCGAGGGGCTTTCCATTCATTACAACGAAAAGCTGGACAATATTATCGCCCGGTTCACGTCCCTGATCGAGCCCCTGATCATGCTGGTGATTGGGCTGCTTGTCGGTACCGTAGTGATCGCCATGTATATGCCAATCTTTATGATGGCGGAGGTAATCTGAAGTGACCGAGCCGCTGTCCCTGGAAGACATCGACGTGGCGCTTGTGGAAGGGGCCGCGGACACACGCTGGTGGGTAGACCGGAAATGCCTGCCGCTGAAGAAAAGCGACAGCCGACGATACGTGGCCGGCTACGCCGATTACGATCCCTTTGTCCACCAGGAAGCCGAGGACAGGCTGGGGGATCGTGTATTCTTCCGTCACTGTTCTGAAGAGAGCTTTGCGTCCGTGCTCGAGCACCTGAAGCGTGCCGGGACACAGCTCAGGACCGCCACCACTGACGCGGCCCTCAAGCTGGTGGTGGAGAACTCCGAAGGCGAGGTGCTACAGGACATCGACGCCATTGGCGGGCTTGACGATGCACCGGTGGTCAAGCTGCTCAATACACTGATCGTGACATCGCTGGCGCGGGAGGTTTCCGATATCCATATCGAAACCTACGAGGCGGGTATCGAGGTAAAGTACCGTATCCACGGCCAGCTCTATCCCGCCACGGATCCCCTCGAGGCGAGTATTGGTCCCCGGCTGGTTTCGCGCATCAAGGTGATTTCCGACCTGAATATCTCCGAGCGACGCGTGCCTCAGGATGGCCGTTTCAAACTGGTGTACCAGGGGCGCAAGATCGATTTCCGTGTTTCCATCATTCCCGCCGCTTACGGCGAGAATGCGGTGATCCGCGTGCTGGACAACAGGAAGTCACTCCAGTCCCTCGATCGCCATGGTCTGGAGGATATTGGCCTGGAGGGTGAGTCCCTGCGCATGATCCGCAAGGCTGTGCATGCTCCCTACGGCATGATCCTGGTTTCCGGGCCAACCGGCAGTGGCAAGAGCACCACCCTGCATGCGGCGATCAGTGAGATCAACAGCGGCCACGACAAGATCGTCACCATCGAGGACCCGGTGGAATACCAGATTCCGGGCGTCATGCAGATTCCCGTCAATGAGGACAAGGGGTTGACGTTTTCCGTGGGCCTGCGCTCGTTACTGCGGCACGACCCCGACAAGATCCTGGTGGGTGAAATCCGTGATCAGGAGACGGCCAGGATAGCGCTCCAGCTTGCCCTGACCGGGCACCTGGTCATGAGTACGGTGCATGCGAACGACGCCCGGGATGTGCTCTTCCGGCTCGAGAATATCGGCCTGGACAGAAACGCTCTGTTTACGGCGGTAAAGTGTATCGTCTCCCAGCGGCTGATCCGCCTGTTGTGCGAACACTGCAAGGTTCGGGAAGCCGGTGAGGCCGCGGAGCAGGCCGAATATATAGCGGCGGGCTGCGCTCAGTGTGCGGATACGGGGTATTCCGGGCGAACCATTATCTGTGAGGTTATCGAGGTCACCGACGAGCTGCGCGCGCAACTGAGCGGGAGCCCCAACAGCCGGGAGGTGCTTGCAGCCAGTATCAGCCCGGACAATAACCTCAGGGCCTCCGCGGTCCGGCTGCTCCGCGCCGGCTTGACCTCCAGGAGTGAAATCGACCGTGTTACGTTATCTTAAGCGGAAGCTGCTCGAGTCCTACCAGCGGCGGAATGGCAGGGCGTCGATATTTCTCGCGGACGGGCGTGTTGAGCTGTGGCTCTCGCGCTGGGTCGATGAGGCTTGGACGACAGCCTGTTTTACGCGGGAAATGGAGCCGGGCTTGCACAGTGCGGTGTCCAGCACGCAGGGCTTTTTCCAGCGCGCGTTGGCGGAGCAGGGGATGACGACCCCCTACCTCTCTCTGTACCTTCCGGATTACCTGGTGGATTATCGCCACTGGGGCATCAGCGATGCATTTGCCGGGCGCAAGCGTCACGAGTACGGATTGTGGAAGGCCGGCCAGACCTTCCCCGGGGCGGGTGGGGACTGGGCGGCACACCTGTTTACAAGCGAACACCATATCCAATATTTTCGCCACCACGTCAGCATTTCCGGTCTGGTGCGGCAACTGGAAGAGCGGGCGTTGGTTGCCGGGGTACACCCGATGCTGCATGCGTTTGCGCTGGCAACGGGGTCCGCGACACCGGCCAGCTTGATGTGCCTCGGGCTCGGGCACTGGTGGTCCCATATTGCAGTGGTGGGGGGGCAGCTGCTATTCCAGCGGTCTCACGCCGAACCCGCGGGGAGGGAGGCGGCCGCCGATGGAGGCGCGCCCGGGCACTTGGTGGAGTTCGCTGGGTTGGTCAGGCACTTCGAGAAAACCCTCGCGGAAGGTATACGGCCGGCGATTACAGTCAGCGAGGCGCTTGTCGGCGAGGTGTCGGGGCTGCTCGACCAGTCCTGTATCGCGGCTCCGGTAAAGGAAGAAACAGTGTACAAAAAATTACACGGTGTCCCGTGATGGAGACAGCGACCGCCAACCTGGTCGGCAGGGACTGGCCGTTGCGCGCGACCCTCACCACCCTTGGGCTGGGTGGCCTGTTGCTGCTGGGACTGGTTTCCCTGCTGTGGATGCTGCTGGGGAGTTCCGGTCTGCAGCAGGAGACTGCCCGGATTCGCGCACTGACAAGCCGCTACGCCATTGCGTCGCAACGTATCGAAGAAAAACTGGCGCTCAACCAGCCGGCGGCGGAAATCAAGCAAAAGGTCGCCGCCCTGAAGCGGGTGGTACCCGCGGGCATGCGTCTTGAATCGGTGCTGGAAAGCCTGGAGGCCAGCCACGCCGAAGGTCTGAAACTGCGCTCCCTGTCGTTCGACAGGGAAAAGGGGCTTGTGCGGGTAAAGGTGACTTCCCGCCAGCCGGAACAATTGTTTGCCTGGATCGAATCGCTGGCGACTCCAGGAGAGGCTGGCGGCGGCTGGGATGTCACCCTGGAATCCAGCGAAGTCGATGACCAGGGTAGCAAGGTGTACTTGGTGCATGTTAAAGAAAAATAATAGCTTGCGCATATTTCTGAGTTTTTCCCCGATCCGCTGGCTTTTGCTTGGCAACTTGGCCGTATTGTTTTTGGCGTTGTCGGTTGGTTTTTTTTATTACCTGCCGTCAAGGGATCGCCATGCGGAGGTGCAAGCGGAATACCGGCATGTCCACGGGCGCTACAGCCGACTGCAGGGGGATGCGCAGTTTCTCGAGCAGGTCGCGCAACGCAGGGAATATATAGACCGGGTGTACGAAAAAATCGCTCTGCCTTACCAGAGCTCATCGGTTGTCGAGCAGATCGGAGCACTGGTGAGCAGTGCCGGACTCACCATGCGCCGGGAAAAATACGGTGATGTCGAGCGCTCGGATACCGGTACCTGGCGGGTGACAGGCCGCCTTGGCCTGGTTGGTGGGTATCTTCCGTTCGCAACTTTCGTCAACTCCCTGGATACTATCGGGTATATGGCTCTGGTCGAGTCAGTAGAGCTCAAAGCTGAGGAAGACGAGGCGCTGTCCATTTCCATCGAACTAAGTCTGTACGGCGAATCGCAATGAAAAAAACTTCTGCTGCCTTGGTCTGTGTGGCGCTACTGGTGGCTAATCTGGTCAAATACTGGCCCGAGGGCGTCGGGCAGGCCTCCCCGGTAACCGGTTCCGTCGCCGGGGAATCGCCGGTGGGGGAAGTGGTCGGCTTCGGCCGGAGCTACCGGATCGGTGCGGTAGACCTGTTTGCAATTGGTCCGGGGGTCGATGGAGAAAGCGGATTGGATCAAGCGCAGTCGGAATCCGCGGGCCGCGAGACGGGGCCGGACACGGCTGGCGATCGCGGTGCCGGGCAGCCGGCGGCCGATCCGGGGGAAACGCTGCGGCGGCCGGCTCGGAAGACGGGATTCGAACTCCTGTCGGTGGCGGAAATTGCCGGGGTCAAGAAAGGTTTGGTGAAGTATGGGGGAAAACACTACTTTATCTCGTCGGGCGACGTGATCGACGGCAAGTATGTAGTGCAGAGAATTGATGACAAGAAAATTTATCTCAAAAGCGTTGCCGGTAGTGGTTCCCAGTGATTCGTAAGTTGATTTTGGTTGGCATACTGGCCGGCTGTGCTTCCGGGCCGAACGTGCGGGAACAATATCTGGAGGGAATTACATCCCCCCGCGAGCGCGTGCTGGTGGGCCGCGAGCAGCTGCAGCGGGACCCGGGCAATGTGCGGCTGGCAATGGTTGTGCGGGAGGCGGAGCTGAATGCCATCCAGTACTACTCCGCCCTGGGTGACGAGGCACTGCATCAGGGACGCTATGCGGCGGCGATCGATATTTACCGGGAAGGCCTGGTCGTGGATTCCCAAAATAAGCATTTGCAGGACAGGCTGATGCGTGCCGAGTCCGCCCGGAACTACGCCGGGGAGATCCTCTCAGTCCGACAGAGTCTGGACGCGCGGAATTACACTGCCGCCGGGGAGTCGCTGGAGAAAGCCAGGGCACTCTCTCCAAATGGGGATGAAGTGCAGTACTTTGAAACGGTGATCCGCGATGCCACTGCCCGGGAGAGAAACCGCGACCTGAAAATCGACCTGGATTTCGACAAGATCGACTTTCCAGCGGCGGCGCGGTTTATCGGCGATGCTTTCGGTGTGACAGTTATCGTGGACAGTTCGGTCAAGGACACGCCAGTCAGCCTGCAGGTTGAGCAGGTGGGATTCGAACAGGCGTTCCTGACGCTGCTGTCGATGACAAAGAACGCCTTCAAGGTGATCGACGAGTCGACGATACTGGTGTTCTCCGACTCCTCCGATCGGCGAAAGCAATATAACAACCTGCACCTGCGCACTTACCACCTGAACAATATCCCCGCCAAGGATATGGTGTCGATCATCAAGGGCGCGCTCGAGCTGAACAAAGTCACCGTCAACCAGACGGCAAACAGCCTGTTGGTACGGGATTCGGCGGAAAAGCTCGATATCGTGGACCTGTTGATCTCCCAGCACGACAGTCCCCGTGGCGAGGTGGTGCTGGAGGTTGAGATCCTGGAGATCAACCTGAGCAACGCCGAGCGCCTGGGGGTGGACTACGGCAGCTATTCCCTTGGATTACCCATCGAACCGACCGGCGTGACCGGGAGTATCCTGGATGGATTGGCCGATAACGCGCTACTGAATGTGCCCTCCGTGGCGATGCGTTTCTTCAAGCAGGATGTCGACGCGACCACGCTGGCAAACCCGCGGGTGCGGGTAATGGACAGGGAAAAGGCCAAGATCCATATCGGTGACCGGGTGCCCCTGCGCGCAGCGCAGATTCAGGATGCCACCGGGCAGACCCGGACCACTTTTGAGTACCAGGAGATTGGGATTCGCCTGCAGGTGGAGCCCAGGTTGCATGTCGACGACTACGTGACCATCAACCTGGCCCTGGAGGTCAGTTCGCTGGGGGAAAACCTGGGCACGGCCAATGAGCCCGCCTACCGGATCGGTACCCGCAATGCAGAGACGGTAATGCATGTGCGCAGTGGCGAGACCGCGATCCTGGGCGGCCTGATTCGCGAAGAGGAGCGGGGCACCTTCTCCCGGATCGAGGGGTTGAGCAGGATTCCGGGAATGAGCGCGCTGTTCGAGTCCAGTGACGACAGTGACGCAAGGACAGACGTGTTGCTGACGATCACCCCAAGAGTGGTGCGCAGTGCTCCGGTCAAGCACGCCAGCCGCATTGCCATCGGTACCGAGAACCGGATCAGTCTCGGCGGCTCCACCGAGTTGAGTCGGCTGAAGCTCAGCAGACCCGAACCGCCGGTGATGGTGGATGGTGGTGAAAGCGGTTTGGAGGTGGTGTTTGACGGCGAAATGGCCGCAAAGGCCGAGGGGGCGGGCAGTGAGCGCGAGCTGCTCGCGGGCGATACACAGCCCGTTGAGCCCGCAGACACGCCGGCGAGGATATCCATCCGGCCGGAAAATAACGAATACAGCCTCGGCGTGAACGAGGACCTCTCCATCCCCATCGTTGCCGGTGTCGATGAGGGCAAGGCAGACCTGAGCTTCAACCTGGTGTTCAACCCCGCGATCCTGGACTACGTCGGGTTCGAATCGCCGGGCAATGACGCCAGCGTGGATTTCAATGGCAGCAACACCCTCACGGTGCGAACGGGAGAAGTTGCCGATCTCCAGGCGCTGGAGGTGTTGTTCAAGGGCAAGCGCAGTGGCCGCAGTTTCGTGCTGGTCCGGTCCGCCGCCGTGGCCACGCCTGAAAACCTGGAGGCGGAAATCGAGACTGGCGGTACCCGGGTAACCGTCAGCGAGTAAGTGCGCATGTGCAAAGGTAGAGGCAGTGCAGGGAATCGGAATCGTCGGGTACATCCGGCGCTGCGTACAATGTCTGCCGTCACTGGGCTGACCCTGGTGGAAATGCTGGTGTGCCTGACGATTGTCTCGATTCTTGCCGCCGTTGCGCTGCCGGTGGTGGACGTGGGTATCCGGCGTTCGAAGGAAGTGGAATTGAAGAAGAGCCTGATCCTGGTTCGCGAGGCCATAGACCGCTTCAACGACGACTGTCGTGCCGGGGTGTTCTCGCCGGCGCAGTCTGGTGTCAGTCGGGACTGTTTCCCGGAAACACTGGAGACGCTGACAGAGGGGGTGGATGCCGCCGGCGGCGCCGACAAGGTTTTGCGCTACCTGCGCCGCATCCCGCCGGACCCTTTCGCCGAGGAGGGACGTGACCCGGCCGAGCACTGGGAGATCCGCGGCTACCAGGACGATTTTGACAGCGGGATCTGGTCCGGTGACGATGTTTTCGATATCCGAGTCAAACATGACCTGAAGGCACTGGATGGCAGTCGTTACCGGGATTGGTGACGGAGGTGGTGCAACTGCCCACCCTTGTAGGAGCCTGCTTGCAGGCGAACAAAAACAGAACTCCGTAGCCATTTACCGAGCACATCCCTGTGCTCGACCCTTCGGGCAGCTTCGCTGCGCCAAATCGCTCCAGGCGATTTGGTCGCCTGCAAGCAGGCTCCTACAAGGTGGTTCCGTTGAACCGGCGCGGGTTCTTTGTGGGTGAGTAGTTGCGGGACGGTAATTGGCGTGGGCGCGGGAGGCTGATGGATGTTGGCGATGAGAAAAAACACTCGCCCCGAGCGGGGCTTTACGTTTATCGAACTGGCTGTGGTGCTGCTCTGTGTCGCGCTGCTGGCCTCGCTCAGTGCGCCGCTGGTGACCACCTGGATTGCCCGGGCAAAAGAGTCCGCGCTGAAAGAGAACCTGTTCGTCCTGCGAGGGGCGCTGGATGCCTACTATGCGGACAAGGGGCAGTATCCCGCGAGCCTGACGGACCTGGTCAGTGAAAGGTATATACGCTTCGTTCCGGTGGAACCCATTTCCGGGCGCGCCGATGGCTGGATCGAGGAGTATTCAACGGAAAGTGATATCGATGGTGTAGTGGATGTCCACTCCGGATCCAACGATCCGGCCCTGGATGATTCCTGCTACTGCGATTGGTGACAAGCGGAGGAGTAATTGTGAAGTTCAAGCCACAGACTGGTTTTACCATGATGGAATTGTTGATCGTGCTCGTTATCGTAGGCCTGCTCGCGGCACTGGTGGGGCCCAGCCTGTACAAGCGCGTCAATCCAGCCAAGGCGTCGGTAGCCAAGGCGCAGATACAGAATTTTTCCGGGGCACTGGATGCGTATTTTGTCGATGTCGGTGATTTTCCGTCCGATGCCGAGGGCCTGGCCGCCCTGCGGGTAAAACCATCGGGGGCCGAGGGTTGGCAAGGGCCTTACCTCAAGAAGGAAGTGCCGCTGGACCCCTGGAGCCGGCCGTATGTCTACAAGTCGCCGGGCCGAAATGGTGGCTATGAGATCGTCTCCTATGGTAAGGACGGCGCCCAGGGCGGCGAGGGAGACAATGCCGACATCAACAGCTGGGAGTAAGCGGCAGGCGGGGTTCGCGTTGCCCGCAGTGCTTGCGCTGGTGGTGGCGGTGGGTATCGCCTCGGCGGTCGCGGTGGAGGACGTCACCGGCTCCATCCAGAGGCTGCGGGAGCGCGAACTCCTGTTTGTCGGCCAGCAATACCGCCGGGCAATCAGGAGCTATTACCTGGCCGCGCAGAATCGGCAATACCCGCAAAGTCTGGAAGACCTGCTGCGGGATCCGAGGTTTCACCGCACCCGGCATATTCGCAAGCTTTACCGGGATCCTGTCAGCGGCGGTCCCATGGAGATTATCCGGGGCCCGGGGGGGGCTATTGTCGGCGTGCGCAGCCCTTCCGGGGAGCGACCGTTTCGGCGGGCCAATTTTCGCTGGGAGGACCGCGCCTTTGTTGGGGCTGGCAGTTATGCGGAGTGGGAGTTTCGCTACGTGCCCGATAAATCCACTGCTTTTTGAAGCGTAACGAGTATGCCCCCTGTAATCACGTGTAATGCCCCTGTAATTGAGTGTAATTTCCTTGTAATCGTGTGTAATCTCCCTGTAATCGCGTGTAATTTCCTGTAGTTTTGGAACATTTTCCTAAACAATGGCGCAATTTCCTTGCCTGGCGGATTTCTTTTCTGTAGCTTTGCGCTCTGAAAAATTGATCGCTTGATTGCCTGGGGGCGGTCAGGGGATGGCTGCTGTTGGTGCTTATTGCGTGCCTTTCCTTTTGGCTGGATCCGTTTCGGGGGTCGTCCATTCGCCTCCGGCGTTACGTGCCCGAAATCCAAGCTGTCACGAAAATAAAGATATTTCCATGCCCGCAAGTTGATGCTGTTTGTCGCTAGCAGATGGACAGGGGATTGTGGGGTTGTGGGATTGTAAGGGTACGCTTCTCGATGAAATCTGGTCGGTTCTCCCTGTTTGTAGGCCCGGTAGTGCGCGCGCTTGCCACCGCGGTTGTTTCACTCGGATGTGCCGCTGCCAGCGCGGAGGAACTGGGCGGCAACCCGGCGGGCGCGGATTTTCCAACCCAGGAGGCGGTGGTTGATCGCCTGATTTCCGGCAAGCCACTGGGGCTGGATGAGGCACAGTGGGCAGCCATAAAGCAGCAATCCCGCGCCGCCGGGATCCCGCAAAGCACGGCCAGCCGGGAGTTTGTGCAAAGCCTGGAAAACCTGCTGACGACCCTGCAGGGGCTGGACGATTTTGACCAGTTGGCGCAGGCGGAAGATCGTCAATACCAGTTGCTCCAATCCCGGTTTAATGCGTTCGTTGCGCAACACTTGATCGTGGATGCGAGGTTTCGGGAAGCCATCGCCGACCCGGAGCTGCCACAGCAGAGCCGCGAGCGCGCGCAAACTACCTACGACGCCTATCGGGGGCAGGTGCAGCCGTTCGTCGGTCTGCTCGAAGAACTCTTCTCCTTCGACCCGGAAGAAGCCGGCTGGATTGACCATGCCGGCCATCTTTACGACCAGTTCCAGCTGACAGGGATGTTGGATGACCTGGAGGCACTCCAGGCTTCGCGGAGCTTTCCCGTGTTGCGGGATATGCTATTGCCCTACGAGCTGCAATCGTCCGCTTCCGTCGCCATCTCCTCATCACCCGATATAGTTCCGAGCTACCGGAACCCGGACAGCGCACAGGTGCCCGCCTCGGGTGACCTCTCCGCTTCGTTACAGGCGCCGCTCAGCGCCCCCATTCTCGCCAAGGCCCGGGACCTCGACTACGACCCGGTGGCGATTTTCAATTTCGTGAAATCGGCGGTGTCGCTGGAGTGGTATTACGGCTCGATGAAGGGGGCTGGGGAAACCCTGCGGCAGATGGCCGGCAACGACACCGACCAGGCCAGCCTGCTGGTTGCACTGCTGCGCGCAAGTTCCATCCCCACCCGATATGTCCGCGGGGTGGTCGAGATACCGGTTGAAACGGTCGAGGATTCCTTTGCAATCTCCGGTGCCGAGCGGGCGCTCGAGCTGGTGCGCACTGCCGGTTATCCGGCACAGGCGGTGATCCGCGGTGGGCAGCTGGACGCCATCGCAGTGGAATACACCTGGGTCGCCGCACTGGTGCCCTACGCCAATTACCGCGGTGCCGTGGTCGATACCAGTGGCCGCGTCTGGTTGCCGCTGTTCCCGGCGGCCGCCGAATTTGCCGCTGCCGTGGGTGAACCCCCCCTGGCCCGCGCGCAACTGGATCCGCGGCAGACCGTCGAGCGCTACCTGGCCGGATATGCCGAGGGCGCGGGTCCCGCCAGTGCGTTTGTCGCTGAATTGGAAACGAATCTCGCCGGCCAGGGCGTAACTCTTACAGATCTGCTGCCGGAATCCCGCCAGGTACGGGAAACCGCAAGTTACCTGCCGAACAGCGAGCCCTACACAGTACAGAAGGTCTTCCTGGAAGACGCGGAAATCCCCGCGGAGCTGCTGCACAGGGTGACTTTCCGCCTGTACGCCAATACCCGCAACACCAGCGCCGAGAGCCTGGTGGTGGAACTGCCGGTGTCGGCCTTGTCGAACCGGGACGTCACACTTTCCTATATGCCATCCACCGTCGATGAGCAAAACCTGGTGAACCGCTACGGCGGGCTGGGTTCCGTACCCGCCTACCTGGTATCGCTGCGCCCGCAAATCCAGGTCAATGGCATAACCCAGGCGGTTGCCGAGCAACCGGTTCCGATGGCCCAGGCGCACCGCGTCGAGCTGGAGATCTCCGGGCCGGGTTACAGCGATACAATGGCCAAAACGGTGATTGCCGGCAACTACCACGCAATCGGCGTGGCTGCGCAGGCCGCCATAACCGAGCCGGCAGCGGGCGCGGAAACGGACCGCACCGCCGCCAGCGTGTTGAGCCAGGTGGCGCGGCGCTATCTGGCCGCCTGGTTCCAGGGCGAACGCGACCTGTCCGGCGTGGCCGGGGTGCGGCTGGTGCGCCCGGTGCCGGATGTGGTTTTCTCCTCCAATGCGGTGGTCGTCGATGAGGTACTGGGAAGGCCTCATCAGTTGTCGTGGCAGGGCGTCAACCTGGATGCGGCTTACCGCAAGGTGGGTGTGGTACCCGTCTACGACGATGCCATGGCGGCGGCGGATTTCGTCAGCCTGTCCGCGCTGGACGGCTCTTACAAAGAGCACCGGGTTTACGAGCAGAATCTCGGCGTGGCCGCGGTGTCCGCCGACAAGGCCATTGCCGTTGCCCGCCAGTTGAACCAGTCCGTGCTGACGATTGCGCCGGAGCAGGCCGCCCAGGTGGAAACCCTGGGCCTCAGCCAGGCGGTAAAAGACGATATTCTCAACTGGCTGGCGCTGGGCTACCGGGTCACCGTGCCGGCTGAAGAAGTGCGGGTGGGCGAGTGGCTGGGGGCCGCCTGGCTGGTGGAAAACACCGCGACCGGTGCCGCCGGCTACTTCCTCTCCGGCGGTATCGCCGGGGGCGCCAATGCCAGCACCAGTTGGCCCAGCCTGTTGCGGGCGATTCTGCAATCCCCCTACCTGGGCGAAATCAGCCTCGATCCCAGTGCCGTCGCCATCCTCGATATCCTGCCCGATACCAACTACCAGGAAGGCACTGCCGGCGAGCCGCTGGAGCAACCCCTGTCCGTCATGGTGCGCGACCTCTACGGTCGCCGGGTGATCGGCGCGCCGGTTACCTTCACGGTCGAGGACCTGAGCCTCGGCAGTTTCGACGGTGAGCGTGAGATTACCGTGCAAACCTCGGAGCAGGGGGTGGCCGAGGCCGATCTCACCCTGCCGGAAACCACCTTCGTCAATCCCCGCTTCGTGCCCCGGGAGCAGGGGCATCGCTACCGCACCCAGGCCGGCATCGCGGTGGTGTCCGCGCGCGCGGACGTCAAGGACGCGGAGGGCAATG
The DNA here is from genome assembly GCF_051659245.1 of Microbulbifer sp. Taxonomy (NCBI): domain Bacteria; kingdom Pseudomonadati; phylum Pseudomonadota; class Gammaproteobacteria; order Cellvibrionales; family Microbulbiferaceae; genus Microbulbifer; species Microbulbifer sp. Next base: position 1,902 of record NZ_JBOFOC010000143.1, on the reverse strand, counting down.
TCACCGGTTCGGTGCAGGCACGGCAGTTGTTCGAGGCGCTGGTATGGCCGGGCGATCCGGTGGAGTTCGTGGCGCCGGCGGATGGCGTCACCTTCAACACGGTCGCCAATGGGCGCCTGGCAAATGGTCTTAGTTTTCAGGTGCTGGACGACTACGGCAACCCGGTCTCCAATGAGGAGGTAACCGCGACGGTCACCTCCTCGCAGGCTTTTAATACCGATGACGTGGCGGCGCCGGGGTTGCTCCTGGCCGACGCGCAGGTGGTCTACAGCATCGACAACGGGTGCCTGATCGAGTACCTGGGGGTGCCGAAGCTGGGCGAATGCGGGGCCACGCAGAGTTCTTCCGCGGTGACCACCGGGGAAGGTATCGTGGAGTTTGCCATGTTTCTCGGAGAGGCGGACAGCGGCAATGAAGACTTCGGGTCCGCCCTGTACAGCTACGAGGTCAGCTGGTCGGGGCAGAGCGCGGCTTTTGCTTTTCGCTCGAACCCGAAAGATTACTGGCATGATCGTAGCTGGGCGATGGTGCTGGCCGGCGATACTTATGAGACGCCCCTAGTATCGAGTTATATGGATTTTTCCCCCGAGGATGACCTGTTCATCAAGGGAATGCGGGTCATCCACAAGCAGCGGGATGACGACAACAATGTCGTGTCCACGTCGGAACATGACGTCGAGTCCTATACCGACCGGGGCGGTAATGTATTTACCTACGTGGTTAGCGCAGCGGAAACACCCGGCACCAATGTGGCGGCCTTCGACTACCGGATAAAGGACGGAGAGCGCGCCGATGAGGAGCGAAACAGTTTTCGCAGCGCTGCCGTAGTCTTTGGCATCACGATCGATGAGATAGAGGCCTTCACAGGCGACCCCATCATGCTGGACGTGGATGGTCGCGTTTCCAGCCCGGTGCGGTTGGAAGTCGCGCACCACCCCGCCAGTTACGCCATCGACGACGCCGCGCTACTGCTCTACAAGGACGGCGAGCCGGTCTACGACCTGCCACTCACCCGCTCGGTGGACGACAACGGCTATACCACCCACAGCGGCGCAATGCTCAGCAACCTCGACTTCGATATCGAATCTGAGTACGAGGCCCAGGTGGTCTTCAACCGCGGGCTCGGCTGGAACTACAAGCGCGTGGACGGCAACAAGCAACCGATCACCTTCGACCAGAAGATTCTCGAAGACTTTTCCGCGCACGAAGAGCCGGACCCCGAGCCCCAGGTCGGCAAGATCGCTTCCGTTATTAACGCCAGCACACTGGTCGACCTGAGTAACAACTTCGTCTGCGAGTCGCCGCTGAAGTTCAAGCTGGGCCTGTCCCAGGATGCCGAGGCCTCCATCACCTTCACCGGTGAAAACGCCCCCATCGGTGCGGACGAATTCCTCGAACCCACCGACCTGGATGCCGGCTACCACGAATTCACTTACACAGACCGCAGCTTGCGGCCCGGCACCTACGACTTCGAGGTGCGGGTCGTTTCCAAGGCCACCAATCGCGAAGAGGTCTACCCGGGCCAGGCGATTATCTCCCGCGACTATCTCGACCAGCTGCCGGTCGGTCACGCCATGGTGGAAGGGGTCGACCTCTTCGATGGCAAGCTGAATCTCTCCGCAACGGATATCCAACTGCCATGGAGCGGGCCGGATTTCTCCCTGCGCCGCTCCTATAGCAGCCGCAATACAGACGACTCCAGCCTGGGGCTGGGCTGGAGCCACAACCTGGATTCCCATGTCGCCCAGCGCGGCTGCGGCGTGGTCACCGTGCACGGCGGCGATGGCGGCGGTATCTCCTTCTACCCGGACGGCGACGGCGGCTATGTGCCCGGGCGCGGTTATCACGGCACCCTGGTTTCCACTGTCGACGGCTGGGATTTCTACAGCAAGGACGGCACCC